>JANODS010001437.1:0-11441 GCA_031412835.1 Acidobacteriota bacterium
CGCCGCCTCCCTCGAACACGACACGAAAAAAGATTGGGCCTTCTTCCGCAAAGCCGCCGAAGACGTCCTCTGGCCCAAAATCGAAGCCGAATATCGCGAAGAACTCCAAGGCATCGCCGACGGTGCCATCGCCCGTGGCCTCAAACTCGACCTCTGGGACATCGTCGCCCTCAACGCCTGGCTCGAACTCGGCCCCTACTACGTCCCCTTTGTCGAAAAATCCAGCGTCCCGGTCCCGGAACGCTGTTCCGCCTTCATCGCCACCGGCAGCTATACCAAATCCGGCGAAATCGTCTTCGCCCACAACGCTTGGACCGGCTACGCCGAGGGCGCACGCTGGAATGTCATATTCGATGTACAGCCAACAAAAGGCTTCCGCTTCCTCATGGATGGCATGCCCGGACTCGTCCACTCCGGCGACGACTTCGGCGTCAACTCCGGCGGTCTGATGATCACCGAAACCACCATCAGCAACTTCTCCGGCTTCGATCCCGCCGGCATCCCCGAATTCGTCCGCGCCCGCAAAGCCATGCAATACGCGGACTCCATCGACGCCTTCACCCGCATCATGACCGAAGGCAACAACGGCGGCTACGCCAACACCTGGCTCATCGGCGACCGCAAAACCGGCGAGATCGCCAGCCTCGAACTCGGCCTCAAAAACGTCACCCTCCAACGCACCACCGATGGCTACTTCGTCGGATCCAACTTCCCCATCAACCCCAAGCTAGTCGCCGAAGAAACCACTTTCGACCCCGCTGACAAATCCGTCTCCGCCAATGCCCGCCACGTCCGCTGGGACCAACTCATGGCCCAGCACAAAGGCAAAATCGACACCGACCTCGCCAAGGCCTTTGTCTCCGATCACCTCGATTCCGTCACTGGCAAGGTCGATCCCAATGAGCGAACCCTCTGCGGCCACATCGACCTCTCCCCTCGCGGCATCAAAGGCTGGGTCGGCCCCTTCGGCCTCGCTGGAGCCGTCCAGGCGAAGGTCGCCGACGCCAAAATGGCCGAAAAGCTTAGCTTCGACGCCTCCATGGGCCACTCCTGCGGACTCCACTTCCGCGCCGCCCCCCACCTGCGAAAACACCCCACCACCCGCTGGGCAAAGCCCTATCTCAAGGATCTCCCGAGCCAGCCGTGGACACTTTTCACAACTGTAGCGGCGCCAGATCGCTTATAGTAACGAAAGTGCTGCGCTATTGGAGCTTATTCTTTCTCTTCTTCGGCGTCTTATGGGCTCAGCCTAAAGACCCCTATATAGGCTCCCAGGCCTGTCGAGGCTGTCACCTCGTCCAGACCCAGGATTTCTTCCGCAACGCCCATACCAAAGCCGACCGCGGTTGCGAAAGCTGCCATGGCCCCGGCCGCGCCCATGTCAATGGCGGCGGCAAGAAAGACGCCATCATAGCCTTCTCCGTCCTCACCCCCAAGAAGTCCCTCGACAACTGCCTCCAGTGCCATTCGAAGGATATGTCCCGCGCCAACATCCGCCGCAGCAGCCACACCCAGTCCGAAGTCGTCTGTGCCAACTGCCATTCCATCCATAAGTCGGCCACCCCCAAACACCTCCTCGCCCACCAGCAGAAGGACCTCTGCTACAACTGCCACACCGATGTGAAGGCTCAGTTCTCCATGCCGTTCAAGCACCGCGTCAATGAAGGCACCGTCCAATGCTCCGACTGCCACAACCCCCACGGTGCCCCGGCCTCCAACTGGCGCATGGGCCAGCGGCCCCGCATGCAGCAGCACGCTCAAGCCAACGAACAGTCCTGCGTCCAATGCCACGCCGACAAGCGCGGTCCCTTCCTGTTTGAACACGCCGCCCTCCGCGTCGATGGCTGCAACAGTTGTCACGCCCCCCACGGCTCGGCCAACCCCCGGCTCCTCAACCGGCCTGTCGTCTTCACCCTCTGCCTCGAATGCCACAACGGTGCCGCTGGCTTTGGTCGTACCGGCGAAGGCATTCCCACCCAATCCGCCAGTCACAACATGGCCGACCCCCGCTACCAAAACTGCACCACCTGCCACGTCAAAATCCACGGCTCCAACGCCAACGCGAGCTTCCTCCGATGAGAATCCTCCTCGGCACTCTGCTCCTCGCCGCCACCCTCCCCGCCCAACCCCTCGTCGCCCCCACCCCTCAGCGCGCCGGAGACGCCAAAGGCGAAGACCTCGCCGGCTACAACATCGTCAACTCGTTCGAAACCGGCTACCGCTTCCGAAACGTCGAAGGCAACCTCGGAAAGTTCCGCAGCGACGTCAACTACGGCAACGGCATCCGCCTCCTCGGCAGCCACCTGACCATCAACTCCAAGAAGCCCGGCACCGGCAAATACTTCGACGAAATCGTCCTCTCGACCCAAGGCCTCGGCAACGATCCCTACCAGTTCTCCTCCCTCCGCGTCAGCAAGGCGAAGCTCTACCGCTACGATTCAACCTGGCGCTGGATGGACTACTTCAACCCCGCCCTTACTATCGCCAACGGCCAGCACCTCATCAACACCACCCGCCAACTCCAGGATCACGACCTCGTCATCCTCCCCCAAGCCCGCTTCCGCGTCCTCCTCGGCTACTCCCGCAACCAGCAGGACGGCCCCGCCTTCTCTACCCTCCAGTTCCCCGACGGCCGCGGCGACGAGTTCACCTATCTCCTCAACGTCCGCCGCACCCGCAACGAATACCGCCTCGGCACCGAGTTCGAAGTCTTCAAAACCAAGTTCCACGTCCTCCACGGCTGGGAGTATTTCCGCGACGATACCCGCGCCCCCCTCTTCTCCCCCGGGGCCGGGGCCAACCCCAACGACACCTCCACCCTTACGCAATTTCGTCGCGACGAACCCAACCACGGCCAAGCCCCCTACTGGCGCGTCGGCCTCCACAACGAAGCCTTCAAGGCGCTCACGATCAACGCCCGCTTCACGAACACCACCGGCCAGCGCAACTTTGTCTTCGACGAGCTCGCCCTTGGCACCGGCCGCTTCAGCTCCGCCCAAAACCGCCAAGTCTTCGTCGGTGGCAACGCCCGCCGCCCCGTCACCACCGGAAACCTAACCCTCAGTTGGTTCCCCCTCGAACGCCTGACGATTACCAACCACACCGCCCTCTACAACACCCGTATGGAAGGCGAAGGCACCTACGGCGAGATCAACAACGCCGTCGCCGGCCTCCGGCTTCTCCAGTTTCAATACCTCGGTATCCGAACCTTTGCCAACCTCACCGACGCCAACTTCAAACTCACGAACTGGCTCGGCCTCTTCTCCGGCTACCACTTCTCCGAACGCCGCATCGGCTCCAGCCAATTCGAAGACTTGACAGCCCCTACAAAACTCGACCGCGCCGAACAAACCAACCGCCTCCATTCCGGCCTCCTCGGCGTCCGCCTCCAACCCGTCAAGCAACTCCGTCTAAGTGTCGATGGCGAACTCGGCCGCGCCGACCGTCCGTTCTATACAACGAGTGAAAAGGACTATCATACCGTCGCCGCCCGCGCCCAATGGAAGACAAAACGCTGGAGTCTGTTGAGTAAGTTCCAGACTAACTATAATCTCAACTCCACCTCGCTCTTCGTCCATAGCGCCCGCACCCGCGTCGCCTCCATCGATGGCACCTGGAGCCCCCGTAGCTTTGTAACTCTCGAGGCTGGTTACGGACATACGCACATCGAAACCGTCACCGGCCTCGCCTACTTCTCCCTCGGCGAACTGGTCGAAAACGACCGTAGCTTCTACCGCTCCCGCCTCCGCCAAACCCGTCTCGGGGCCCAGATCAATGTCGCCAAGCGCGCCGACATCTACTTGGGTTATCACCGTATCCAAGACGCCGCCCGGCTAGGGGTTGCGCTCATGGATCAGGCGTTTCCCTTAACGTACGAGACCCCCCTGGCCCGATTTTCCATCCAATTACATAAGAAAATGCGTTGGAATTTGGGCTGGCAGTATTACAATTACAAGGAGAAACTCCTGACGCTCCAAGACTACAACGCTCATACCGGCTATACGAGTCTGAGCTGGTCGTTCTAGCGCCCGGGGCACTTCCCCTATGCGAATCCGTACGACTGATCTTGGTGTCCTCGCCGTCATCGTCTTCATCCTGACGATGTGGCTGCTTCTCGGTCGCAGTAAGCTCCGCCCCGAAAGTAACGTGCCGCTGGCTTATTATCTCGCCATGGTCGGTTACGTTCGCACTGTCGGCACGTTCATCGATCCCGCCGCCGTCTACGCCGCGGTCATCTTCGCCATGATGATCCGCTTCGAGTTCATGTCCGCCGGCTTCTTCAAGTTCTTCCGGTTTGTGGAAACTTTATGCCTGAGTTACTTTCTCTGGTGCTGCTTTAGTTATTTCATTATTTTCTAGCAGCGCCTTCCAACCGCCATCGAGCGAGATCACCTTCGTGTAGCCCATTTTCTGCAGGTTGTCAGCCACCAGTGCGGACCGGAACCCGCCCCCGCAGTACAGCACCAGCTTCGTATCCTTGGCCGGGATCTTCGTCTCCACGTCCCGCTCAATAATGCCCTTCGACAGGTGGACCGCCCCGGCCACATGCCCGGCGTTCCACTCGCTCTCTTCCCGCGTATCCACTAGGATATGGGCTTCGCCCGTAGCGAGCAAAGCCACGTACTGCGTCACGTCCATCTCCGCCACGCGACTCTTCGCGTCGTTCACAATCGCCAGAAAACCAGGGTTATGGGCCATCCCTCTATTGTATCCGGCGGATCCGCGCCCCGACTGACTGCAGTTTCTCCTCGATCCGTTCGTAGCCCCGGTCCATGTGATACACCCGGTCGATTACCGTCTCCCCATCGGCCATCAGAGCCGCCAGCACCAGCGACGCGCTCGCCCGCAGGTCGCTCGCAATCGTCTGCGCTCCCGTCAAGGGCCGCGGCCCCGCCACGATCGCCCGCCGCCCATCAATCCGGATGTTCGCGTTCATCCGGTTCAGCTCCGAGACGTGCATGAACCGGTTCTCGAAGATCGTTTCGGTCACCATCGCGATCCCGTCCGCCTGAGTCATCAGCGCCATGTACTGCGCCTGCAAGTCGGTCGCAAAGCCAGGGTGCTCCTCTGTCGTCATGTCGACGCTCCGCAGCTTGCCCTGCGGTCGAATCCGTAGGCTCGTCGGTGTCGGCTCGGTCACCTTGAAGCCCGCCTGCCGCAGCTTGGCGTTCAACGCCGCTAAGTGCTCCGGCACGCAGTCAGTCACCGTCAAGTCTCCGGCCGTGATCGCCCCGGCCAGCAGCAGCGTCCCCGCTTCAATGCGGTCGGCGATGATCCGGTGCTCAGCCGCATGGAGAGCCGCTACTCCTTCTACTACAATTGTAGCTGTTCCGGCCCCGCTGATCTTCGCGCCCATCTGGACGAGCAGGTCGCACAGGTCCACCACCTCCGGCTCCCGCGCCGCGTTCGTGATCACGGTCTCCCCCCGCGCCAACACGGCCGCCATCAGAATGTCCTCCGTCCCGGTCACCGTGATCCGGTCGAAGTGAATCGGCCCGCCCCGCAGACCGTTCGGAGCCGTCGCCTCCACGTAGCCATGCGACTGTTCAATCCGAGCCCCCAACTGCTCCAGCGCCGTCATATGAAGGTTGATCGGCCGCGCTCCAATGGCGCAGCCCCCGGGCATCGAGACCCGCGCCCGGCCCGTCCGAGCCACCAGCGGCCCCAGCACCAAGCTGGAAGCTCGCATCGTCTTCACGACGTCGTAAGGGGCCTCCGGGCGGGGCAGGGAAGCCGCGTGCACCAGCGTCACGTCAGGGCTGTACTCTTCGACGGTCGCGCCCATGTGGCCCAGCAGGCTCTGCATGGTGCGGATGTCCTTCACCCGGGGGATCCGCGATAGCGTCACCGGCTCGCTCGTCAGCAGGCACGCGGCTAGGGCGGGGAGCGCGGAATTCTTGGCCCCGCTGGCGGCTACGGTGCCGCGTAGCGCGGTCCCGCCTTCAATAGAGAACTTATCCATGATGTAGGTGTATCGCTTGCTTGACGTTCCGGCCAGCCGCTTCAAGCAGCCGCTCGGCCTCGGCCCGGTCCACGCCCGTCGCCGCGGCGATGATGCGGATGGCCCGGTCTACTAGCTTCTCGTTCTTCGGTTGCACGTTCACCATCAGGTTCCCGTGGGTATAGCCCAACCGGATCATCAACCCGGTCGAGAGCATGTTCAGCACGAGCTTGGTCGCCGTCCCGGCCTTCATCCGCGTCGACCCGGTCACTACCTCCGGCCCCGTCGGCACGGCGATCGTATGTTCGGCCGCGGCGGCCATCCGGCTATCCGGCACGCAGACGAGAGCCACCGTCAACCCGCCCAGAGCCCGCGCATATTCGAGGGCCCCAATCACGTACGGCGTCCGTCCGCTGGCCGCGATGCCCACGAGCGTATCCTGCGCTGTGAAGCCCTTGGCTTCCACATCGGCCGCACCCAAGGCCGGCGAATCCTCGCTCGCCTCGGTGGCCTTATACAGCGCAGTCATCCCGCCGGCCATGATCCCCTGGACCATCTCATACGGCACGTTGTAGGTGGGCGGGCACTCGGAAGCGTCCAGCACCCCCAGCCGTCCGCTGGTCCCTGCGCCGATGTAAAATAACCGACCGCCGGCCCGCACCCGGGCGACGAGTTGGTCGAGCACTGCCGTCATCGCCGGAATAGCTCGCTCGACGGTCTCGGCCACGGTCCGGTCTTCGGCGTTGATGATGGCCAGCATCTCGGCGGTCGAGACCTGGTCTATGTTCGCGGATCGTGGATTGCGCTGCTCGGTCAGGAGCAAGCCAAGGGGCTCAGACATGACCCTCCAGGATCTCACTTTTTCGGCTTGGCGTCGTTGGGCAGGGCGTCGTGCGTTCGCTCCTTGAACCGGCCCTTCATCCCGAGGGCAAGCGAGACCGACCCTTCTCCGTACTTGTCCCGCAGCTTGTCCGCCGCATGCAGCGCCTTGTTCATCCGCTCGTGCTTGGCCCCGTCGAGCAGGTCCATCTGGCCCGCGTGCTCCGAGAAGCCGGAGGACTGCACCCCGAGCAAACGGATCGCATGGCCGGTCCTCCAGTTCTGCCGCAGCAGGTCCCGGACGGTCTGGTAGATCTCGGTATCGGTGTGCGTCGCGTGGTTCAGGGTCCGGGCCCGGGTGAAGGTCGAGAAGTCCGAGTAGCGCAGCTTCAACTGAAGGGTCCGAGCATAGAAGCCGTGTTCCCGCAGCCGCCGCCCCACCTTCTCGCTCATATGCGCCAGCGCGGCCTCCAGTTGGTCTACGTCGGACGTATCGACGTTGAAGGTATGTTCGTGGCTGATCGATTTCGGGTCCTGCTCCTCGCCGATCTCGCCCCGAAACCAGCCGCCCGCGTCGAGCCCGATGCTCTTGCCCGCCAGCGCCATGCCCATCTGGCCGAAGTGTTCGGCCAGGAACTTCGGCTCCAGCGTCGCCAGGTCGCCCACCTGTCGAATGCCATGGCGGTGCAGATTCTGCTCGGTCACCTTCCCGACGCCCGGGACCTTCCGCACGTCCAGCGGAGCCAGAAACGCGGCCTCGGCCCCGGGCGGGATCCACACGATGCCATGGGGCTTGGCTTGGTCCGAGCAGATCTTGGCCACCAGGCGCGAGGTCGCCGCCCCGATCGAGTTGTTCAGCCCGGTCTCGGCCTTGATGGCGTTGTGCAGCTTATGCGCCGCCAGCATCGGCGGGCCATGAAGCCGTTCGGTGCCGGTCATGTCGAGATACGCTTCGTCGATCGAGGCCATCTCGACGAGCGGCGTGAAATGCTCCATCACCCCTTTAACGAGGTTCGAATACTTCCGGTACCGGTCCGGGTGCCCTTCGACGAAGATCGCCTGCGGGCACAATTGATGGGCAGTCCGCAGCGGCATTGCCGAGTGGACCCCATACTTCCGAGCCGCATAGGACGCGGCCGAGACCACGCCGCGTTGATCGGCCTGCCCGCCGACGACGACCGGCTTGCCAATCAACGACGGGTCGTAAAGCTCTTCAACTGACACGAAGAAGGCGTCCATGTCGACGTGGAAGATCGACCGCATAAGGTCAATCCGCTTCCCAGCGGAACCGCCATACGGCGATGGCCCCAAAGACCGCCGCGCTCCCAAGCAGCACCGCAATCGGCATCAGAGCCTCTTCCAATCCCAAGCCCCGCCAGGTCATCGCGTCGAGCCCGTCCATCGCCCAGCGCGCCGGGACTGCTTTCGTGACCCCCTGCATCCAAGATGGGAAGAGAAAGCTGGGGACCCAGGCACCGCTCATCATCACCATCAGCAGCGTGGCCAGAGTAGCTAGTCCGCGGGCCGCCTCGGGGGTCTTGCCAATCGCGGCGATCAGCAGACCATAGGCCGCCGTCATCAAGGAGAACGCCCCACAGACGCCGATAAAGCCCAGGAAACTGCCCTCAATCTTCACGCCGAACACGAGCCGGGCGAAGGTGAAGACGACGGCCAGCATCAACATCCCCACCAGCATTGCGCTCGCCGCTCGGCTCCCGAGCAAGACCGTCTTTGAAAGCGGAGCAGCCCGGAAGCGTCGCCACAGTCCCCGTTGCCGGAGCAGCAACAGGCCGATCCCGACGTCGATGCCCATGAAGAGCATGAACTGGATCGCCATGCCGCCGAAGGCGTGGGCATAGGCGTTGTAAGCGACTCCCGCCCGTGCCGTCATCGCCTCGTCCCTGGTCGTGAACGGCACGGTCAGCCCGCCTCCGCCGCCGGCTCCGGGTCGATCTCCGTACCGTTCCAAGCTGGCGAACAGATCGGTCAGAGCTGTCTTCTGGGATGGCTCCATGGTCGAGCCTTTGAGCCGCTCCCTCGCTGTCGTTACCGTTGACTTGCTCGAAAAGGCTTCCTTCGTTACGGTTTGCATCACTTGGCCCATCAGGATGCCGCGAACCATGCTGGCCTCGACTTGATGGGACGGGTCGAACAGCACGCTGATCTCGGGCTTGGGGCCGGAGCCAAAGATCGCTTGGCCGGCCTGGTCGCCGAAGGCCGCCGGGATGATCACGGCAACGGGCACCTTCCCTGTCCGGACAGCCTCTCGCGCGGGCTCGAGCGCGGAAGGGCTCACCTGCAAAGTTGAGTCCTGCTGCATCGCGGCAAGCAGTTGTTTGGCCACCGGCCCTTGATCCTGATCGACGAACAGCACCTGCAATTGGGTCGAGTCTTTCTTGGTCTGATTGCCTCCGAAGACGTAGCCGAAGAAGCTGCCAATCAGGATGGGCGCGGCGAAGGCCATGATGACGGCGCGGGTGTCGCCAAAGAAGATTTGCAGGTCCTTGCGGACGAGAGCGAGGAAGGCGGTCATGCGTCGCGGAGGCTCCGGCCCGTGAGGTGAAGGAAGACGGTTTCGAGCGAGGGCCGCTCGGTTTGAACATGTTCAAATTCGCCGCCGTGGCCGAGCAGCCACCGCAGTAACTCAGGGAGATCGTCCATGCTCCCCACTCCAAGACGCAGTTGCCTGCCGCTTAGAGTTGCACTCACGACGCCCGGCAGCGCCGCGGCCTCGATCAGATTCGCGAAGTCGTTGGCGACCAGGTCGATCAATACGAAGCTACTGACTGGCGCGTGGCGCAGCAGTCCGGCGACGGAGTCAGAGGCGATCACCTTGCCGCGGTCCATGATGGCGATGTGGTCGCAGAGCCGCTCGGCTTCCTCCATGTAGTGGGTCGTGTAGAGCAGCGTCTTGCCAGCGGCCTTCAAGGTCTCGAGGTTGTCGAAGATGGCGTTGCGGCTCTGCGGGTCGACTCCGACCGTCGGCTCGTCGAGCAGGATGACTTGCGGATCGTGCATCAAGGCGGCGGCCAGATTGAGTCGGCGCTTCATGCCGCCGGAGAACGTACCGACCTTATCCTTAGCTCGATCGGCGAGGCCCACGAGCGTCAGCACGCGGTCCCGCTCCTTAGTCGCTGCTGCCCCGCTAAGCCCGTAGAGAGCGCCGAACAGCGCTAGGTTCGCCGTCGCCGAGAGCTCGCCGAACAGGGCCAGTTCCTGCGGCACAACGCCGAGCCGCCGCTTCTGCGGGCTCGTGTCTCCGGTGATGGGATGACCCGCGATGCGGACTTCGCCCGCGTCGGGCGGTACGAGCCCGGCGAGCATGCCGATGGTGGTCGTCTTGCCGGCTCCGTTCGCACCCAGCAGGCCAAACACTTGGCCGGGGCCGACGCGGAAGGACACCCCGTCGACCGCCTGCACGGATCCGTAGGCTTTCTTCAAGTTCTCCGCAGTCAGCATCGATGCCCCAGTCTACTACGCCGCGGGATAGAATGAGCCGATGAAACGTCGTCTCTTTCTCAGTGCTCTGGCTGCGTCGGGGCTACCCGCCGCCTCGGTGAAGATTGAAAGGGTTGAGCTGATCAAGGTGGTCGTCCGGATGAAGCCCGGGGTCGTCTACAGCGAGAACTACGGCCCGACGCTGGACCAGCGTTTGGTGGTCTTCGATAGCTACCCTAAGTTCCTGATCAAGCTCTATGCCGACAACGGCATGGTGGGGCTGGGCGAGACGGCCCGCGAGGTGACCGACGCGGCAGCCCAGCGGAACGCCGACTTCCTGAAGGGCAAGCGGATGGAGGAAGTGGACGGCCGGTTGCCAGAGCCGACGACGGCCGATGGCTTTGAGATCGCGATGTTCGATCTGATGGGCAAGAGCTCCGGCCTGCCGGTCTGCTCGCTTCTTGGCGGGCGGTTGCAGGAGAAGGTCGCGGTTTCCTATTGGACCGCGCAGCGGACGTTTGACGACCTGATCAAGGTAGGCGAGACGGCGGTGGCGAAGGGCTATCGCACGCTGAAGTTCAAGGCCCGGCTGGGCGATCCGATCGAGAAGCAGATGGCTGCCGTCGCCAAGGCCGCCCCGACGCTGCGCTTCATCGTGGACTTCAACTCGTCGTTTCCGGACCTAGCCAGCTTCCTGCCGGTGGCCCAGCGCCTGCAAGGATACAACCTGACGATTGAGGACCCGGTGCCCAAACGGCTCGACTGGTTCCGCCAGTTGCGCCAGCGGACGACGATCCCCTTCGCACTAACTCCGGTCAGCCCGGAGCAGCTCTTCGAGGCGATTAAGACCGATGCCGTGGATGTCTTCAACCTGGGAGGTAACATGCGGGAGTTTGTCCGGGAGGCATCCATGGCGGAGATGGCGGGCATCCCTTGTTGGCATGGCTCCGGGGTTGAGTTGGGCATTCGGGACATGTCGTTCATCCATGCGGCGGCGGCCACTCGAAGCTGCACGATCGGCTCCGACACGCTGAGCTATCTGCGCCAGCATAGCTTGATCACGCCGCCCTTCCAGCCGGTGGATGGGTACATCGAAGTGCCGAAGAAGCCGGGCCTGGGCGTGGAGCTGGACGAGGACGCTGTGAAGCGGTTCCGGGTATGAAGAAGGGTCCAGATCGACGGAGCTTTCTCGCCCTCGGGGCCGCGACGGCTGCTTCGTGTACGAAGCCGGTGGCGACGAGCG
>JANODS010001438.1:0-2634 GCA_031412835.1 Acidobacteriota bacterium
GCTCACCAGCGAGTCTTCGTTTCGGCAAAGGTCCCTGAGCAGATCGCTCCCGGTGAGGGGAAAAGCAGCGATTCGTCGTGGCCAATGCGCCTCTACAGAGTTCTTTCAGAGTAACGGAGCGGGCTGGTCGGCGTCAATGCATGTTCGCCGAATGACACAAGCGAGCGATGGGCGGCGTCATGTCATTGTGAATGGAATCGATCAAATGGTTTCGACGCCCAAGCTCGCCGCTTTCGAAGCGCTGTTTCGGGAGCATTATCCCGCCATCGTGCGGATAGCGCATCGCGTGACGGGGTGCCAGGCGGCGGCGGAGGATCTCGCGACGGAAGCGTTCGCGAAGCTGTTTCGGGAACGGGCGCGGATTGAAAATCCGGTCGGCTGGCTGAAGCGATGCGCCGTGCGAGGTGGGCTCGATTATCTGCGCTCGGCGAGACGGCGGAGTCGTCGCGAAGAGGCCCCCGAGGTTCGCCGGGTGGCCAACTATTCGCCAGAGGCGGTACTGCGAGTTACCGAGGAGCGTCGACAAGTTCGTCAAGTTTTGGCGGAGATGCCGGAGCGGGATGTCGAGATGTTGCTTGCCCGCGCGGACGGAGCAAGCTATCAGGAAATTGCCGACGAAATGGGCCTTCATCCTCCCTCGGTAGGGTCGATGATAGCCCGCGCTGTTAACCAATTCAAAAGGAGATATGAGGATCGGTATGGAACAAGATAACGAGTTCGTATTGGGAAAGCTGCGGACGCTGACGGAGCCGATCAAGGTTTCGGAGGAGGCCGTGGAGAGGGCTTGGGCCAAGGTGTCGGCACCCCGGGGCCGTTCGTTTCCGTGGCGCTGGCCGCTTGCGGCGGCGGCGACTATCGTGGGGCTCGGGGTGTTGAGCCCGACCGGACGCGTTTTGGCCGAAGACTTGTGGACCAGGCTGGTCTTACGGCAAACTGTGGCGGTGGAACTGGAACTGGAGGGGGCGAAGCCGAGTCTTCTGCTACCCAATGTATTCCCGTTTACTGTGCCGGATCGTGCAGCGCGACACCGGGCCGATGCACCGTTGGCGGCGTCGGCGTTGGCCGGCTTCCGTGTGCGCACCTTGGAGTCGCCATTGCTGCCGCACGCGCCCCGATTTGTCATCGAGCAGACCACAGTCCAGGAGCGGGTATTCGATCTGGCCGAAGCCAAGGCGGACCTTCGGGCGGTTGGCCGTGCGGAACCCGATTGGCCCGTTGGGATTGACGGGGCGCGGATCGTTCTGGAGCCGCAAGGGAAATCGGTTACGAGCTACTACGGCAGCTGCCCTAAGTTAGTCGGCCCGTGGACGTCATGCGCGTTCTTAGTCCAATCGCCTTCGATGGTTCTGAGGCTCCCCGGACATCTCGCTCCGGTGGCGTATACGAGGTTCTCCTTGGAACTGGCTGGAGTCCCCAAAGATAAGGCGGCAACGCTGGCGCGGCTGTTTGGGGCATCTCCGGCGCTATTCATCCCTCTGGAAACGAAGGCGGAAGTCCGGAAAGTGCGCGTACGCGGCACCGAAGCGATGCTCATCACTTACCAAACCGATCCAGGCGGGGAGACCGCCTACGCTCTTGACTGGCACGAGGATGGATTCGATTTCCGGATTTTCGGACGGGATCCGAGCCAGGCCGTTGCTGTCGCCGAGACATTGCGCACTCCGTAGGGAAGGCGCGATATCATTGGACAAATGATTCGTCACCTGACTGTAATTTTCATAACATCATTGGCTTCGTCCGCGCTGTTCGGGCAAAGTGAATATCGATTCTCTGATGGCGGCCATCCCACCAAGCTCCTGCTGGCCGAAGACGAACTCTTCAGTCGCGGCAACCGCGCCGCCGCCGCCAACTCCACTAAATGGGGAAGCGGACGCGTTCTTAAGAACGAATCGTCCCGCCGCTTTGCTCGCGGGTCCTGGGCGCAGGACCGGAACGCCTTGGCTCCCGTTTTTTACTCTCTCGAAGACCTTCCCTCCGCCACACGCCTCGCCGCCCGCCCTGCCGCCGAGCGCGAAAGCCTCCGCGATGCCGCCCGCCGCGTCATGACCGCCAAGCTCCTCGTCCGGATCGACCCCGCCCAAACGAACTTCCTGAACCCCACCCAGCCTGTCGCCTTCGCCGAATCCATGATCCCCGGGTGGACCCTAGTATCCTACCCCGACGCGTTCGCCGCCCTCGATGCGGCCAACTGGCTCACCCAACAGGGAGGCT
The DNA here is from genome assembly GCA_031412835.1 of Acidobacteriota bacterium. Taxonomy (GTDB): domain Bacteria; phylum Acidobacteriota; class Terriglobia; order Bryobacterales; family Bryobacteraceae. The sequence continues at coordinate 2,212 of JANODS010001438.1, forward strand.
TCGAGTTCACCCCAGTCTTCTCCCGTGTGAACTACAAGCGTCAGATCCTAAACAAAGGGGTTACTGACACGCTTTACCCCCGCCAGTGGCACCTCCAAAGCGCCGGATTCAACCTCAACATGCGTAATGCATGGGACCTTGCCACTGGTAAGGGTATCAATATGACGATCGTCGATGACGGCGTCGACATTCGCCATGAGGACCTCGCCGCCAACTCGTACGACGTTGGCCAGGGCCTCCACGCCAACTTCAATGACGGCGATCCTGAGGATCCTTCGCCGGTCTCCCTCGACGATAACCACGGCACCCAGTGCGCGGGTTTAGCCGGTGCCGTCGGCTTCAATAATCTAGGCGTCATCGGGGTAGCCCCCGAAGTAAGCCTGATGGGCCTTCGCCTCATCGCCGGCGATGCCAGCGAAGAAC
>JANODS010001439.1:0-3890 GCA_031412835.1 Acidobacteriota bacterium
TGAAGAGTGCATGATCAAGGCCGGCCAGTTGGCTCACCCGGGTGTCGCCGAAAACCGGCTGATCGACCTCGATAGCCTGAACGGTTTCCAAATTGCCGCTGAGAGCAAGCTGCTCAAAGAGTTCCGGCGCGAGGAAGCAGCCCTGCAGCGCTCCCTGAACTCGAGCTATAGAGAGTACGCGATGCTCCGGAAACTGGATCCCAGGCCAAAAACACCGCTCACCCAGAATGCGCGAATCATCGGGCCGTCCCAGGCCCCGGCACCCCTGGAACAAATGACCGAAGAATCTGTAAACCTGCAACCTGCTGATTTGATTGAGCCAAGTGCCATGCCGGTCGACAACCAAAGCCAAGTGCAAACCGACGCGGCCACCCCGGAAAACGGAATTCCCACTCCGGCGCCGCTCGAATCAACCTCGGAAGCATCGGCGAGCCCGCAAACCGGTTCGGCGGCCTCGAAAGTCAAACCGCAATCCAACCAGAAGGCGTTTGCCGCCGGTGCCGAAGGTCATGGATTGCCCGTCACCTAGCCCAAATAGGCCGATTTCATAATTAGCGAGATCAAATTCCACGCAATCAGCGCGGCGAAGCCGACGTTCATCTTCGTCAGCAGCCCTAGCTTGCCCCGGTGCCAGCAGTAGATCCCTAACCCCAGCGCGACGATCTTGACGAAGAGCAAACCCGCCAGCGGAGATGGCGCCGCTTGGATCGCCCAGCGGACGATGGGATTGCCCTCCTCCACCCCATTGAGCAGAAACGCGACGGTCGTCAGGAAATCAAGGGCCTGAAGGTACGAGTATTGGTAAAGTTGCTGGGTCAACTGCGCTGCTCCTGAGGCTAAGAATAGCCCTCTGACCAACGGGCCAACAAGATTACTCATGGCCTAGAACCCCCCTCCAAGTACCAGGGCGAAGCTGGTACTATTCGCCCCGAGCGATGAGTCTCACCCGCAAGCCGTGCTTCGGTCGCAGCGTCAGCATTCCCAACGGCTCCACTTTGTTGCCGGGCGTCAGCTCCATCCGAAACCGCTGCGCCAAGTTGGCCAGGCACAACACGCCCTCCATCCAGGCGTAGCGCTCGCCAATGCACAGCCTGCCGCCCCCGCCGAACGGCAAATACGCGAACTTCGGTGTCGTCGATTCCAGCCATCGGTCCGGCCAGAATCGATCCGGGTCGGGAAAAAACTCGGCCCGCCGATGCAGAACCGCCATGCACACGAGCAGAATCGAGCCCTTCGGCGCCGAGAAATTTCCGTGGGTGTAGGGTGCCAACGCCCTTCGCCCCAGAATCCAGACTGGCGGAAACATCCGCATCGACTCGCTAAATACGCGCTGGCAATAGGCGAGGTTCGGGAAGTCCTCTGGGCCCGGAGGACGGTCTCCCACCACCCGGCTTATCTCAGCTTCCATCTCGGTCCGCGCGTCCGGATTCGTCGCCAGCAAGTACAACGTCCAGGCCAGCGCGTTGGCCGCCGTTTCGTGCCCGGCGACGAAGATGGTCATCACCTCGTCGCGGATTTGCAGGCGGTCCATCCTCTCGCCCGTATCGGCGTCCCGCGCGCTCAGCAGCATGCCGAGCAGGTCGTCCCCCGCCTCCCCACTGGCCAGCCGCGCGTCGATGACGCCGTAGACGATCTCATCGAGCTTCGCCAGCGCCGCCCGATACCGTCGGCTCGCCGGCAGCGGCAGATCCAGCAGCAGCGGCCCCCAGGGCATCACTAACTGGTTCAGCATCTTCAACACAATTTCGAGCTCATGGGCGATCGTCGCGGCCTTGTCGCCTGCTTCGGTCGTGAACAGGCTCCGCGCCACGATCTCCAGCGTCAGTTGGCTCATCGCCTCGGTCGCTTCAATCTCTTGCCCATCCCGCCAATCGGCCATCAACGTCTGCGTGCAGCGCGTCATCATCCGACCGTACTCGACGATCCGTTCGCGCTGAAACGCCGGCTGCATCAGCCGCCTTTGCCGCAGATGCGTCGGGTCTTCGCTCGTCAACAGACCTTCGCCGAACAGCCCCTTGGTCCGCTCAATCCGGGGGAACTTCTCAAATGCCGCGCCCTGGGTAATCAGGAAATCCCGAATCAGCTCCGGCTCGTTGATCAAGTAGAAGTTCCGGCTGCCCAGCTTCAGATGCGCCCGCAACCCCTGGGTATCGGCGAGGTGCGCAAAAAAACGCAGCGGGTTCTGGATCATCTCCCAGGGAGAGATTTTGGGACGGCTCAACTCTCATGATGATAGGATCTATGCTGTGAAATGCGCAACCCTGCTTCTCCTCGTCCTCGCCACAGCGGCGTTCGGCCAGCTCGATAAAGCCGAGAAAAAAGATGGCTTCAAGCCGATCCTGAACAAGTCGCTCAAGGGCTGGAAGGGGGACAACCGCCTCTGGAAGGTCGACCAGGGCGTCGTCGTCGGATCCACCGACGGCGTCAAGATCACCAAGAACACCTTTCTCATCTCCGAAAAGGAGTACGGCAACTTCGTCCTCCGCACCCAGTTCAAGCTGCGCAACCACAACTCCGGCATTCAATTCCGCAGCACCGAACTGCCGGAATTCGTCGTCCAGGGGCTACAGGCCGACATCGCCTTTGACAACTGGACCGGATCCATCTACGACGAAAAAGGCAAGCGCGGCGTCATCGTCAACGGCTGGAAAGGCAAAGGCGAAAAGGTTTACAAGAAGGGCGAATGGAACGACATGGAGCTCTCCGCCATCGGCGAGAATATCCAGATCAAAATCAACGGCACCGTGACCAGCGAACTGAAAGATACTTCGAAAGCCAGCGGCGTGCTGGCGTTTCAGCTCCACGCGGGCCCGGACATGAGAGCCGAGTTCCGCAATATACGGCTGAAAGAGATCAAAGCTACCAAGTAATCGGCTCGCCAGGCACTAACGTCAGAACCTTACAACTGACAAGCGCTTGTAACTCCTCCGGCGTTCCCGTCAACACCGGGAACGTCCCGTAGTGCGACGGGATGACCACGTGGGGCTGCAGGAGCCTCGTCGCGATGGCCGCCCCGCGCGGGCTCATCGTGTAAAAGTCCCCGATCGGAAGCACGGCCAACTCCGGCGCGTGTAACTCTCGGATCAACGCCATATCGCCGAAAACATCCGTATCCCCCGCGAAGTACGCGTTGCGCCCATCCGCGAGATGCAACACGTACCCGCCCGCCAGCCCGCCGTAAACCGTCGTCCCGTCCGGCTCCTCCATCATGCTCGAATGGACCGCCGGGGTCATGGTCACCTTTAGGCTACCCACCGTCACCGACCCGCCAATGTTCATCCCGATCGTGTTCTTCATTCCCTGACCGGCCAGCCAGGTCGCCACCTCGTAATTCGCCACGATATGGGGCGAAAAGCGATTCGAAAGCTCGGCAATGCCGCTGATGTGGTCCCCATGGCCATGGGTGGCCAGGATGATATCGACCCGTGAAAAATCGTAGCCCGCGGGGAAACTCGGGTTCCCGGCGACGAAGGGGTCGATGACAACCACCTCCCCGCAAGCGAGCGTCAGAGAAAAAGTGGAGTGGCCCAGCCAGGTGATTTGTAGCACTACTCTACGGTTACCACTTTTCGACCGGTCATCGGAACTGCTCCAAATAAAGCCCGCACCGCCGCCACCTCGCTCGTCGGTGCCGGGCTGTAAGTGGTGAAGTAAGTCGTAACATCAGGAAACGCCCGAATCAGATATGGGTTCCCCAGGCCGATCAAGATCAGCTGCTTGCCCGCCTTCACCATCTCATTTACCATTGCCGGATACAGCCCGGGCAATGCCGCGTTGTCCGGGCCATAGCCGCCAAGCTGGGCGTAGGCCCCAATCACCACCGTCTGGCAACCCACCGGCGCTTGCACCTCCGGCATCTGGGGATCGACGAGAAGCGTCGGGATCTTCGG
>JANODS010001440.1:0-1052 GCA_031412835.1 Acidobacteriota bacterium
GGCTTCGTTTGGGGGTTGAAGGATTTCAAGCTGCAGCGGCAGTTTAGCTACAAAGGCGAGGGATGGGGATTGACGACTGACGGGAAGAATCTGTATTTCAGCGACGGGACGGACGAGATACGGGTGCTGGACGGGAATACGCTGGCCGAGTTGCGGCGGATTCGGGTACGCGAAAATGGGCGACCGGTGCGGGATTTGAACGAGCTGGAATGGGTGGAGGGGGAGATCCTGGCCAATGTTTGGCAGACGGATCGGGTGGTGAAAGTGAACCCGGTGGATGGGCGGGTGACGGGGTCGGTGGATCTATCCGGATTGTTGACGGCCGGGGAGCGGGCGGGGACGGACGTGATGAATGGAATCGCTTATGATTCGGTGGGAAAGCGGCTTTTCGTGACCGGAAAGCTTTGGCCGAAGGTGTTTGAAATCAAGTTGGTGAAGAAGGGGAAATAGCCGATGGTCCGGCTGGTGTGTTGGAACGCGGGGGAGGCGGCGGAGAAGGCGGGCTGGTTGCGGAGTTTGGGATTCACGGTAGAGGCGGGGCCGGTGAACACGGGGAGTTTGGTGACGCAGTTCGCGGGCAGCGGGGCCACGGTGGTGTTGATTGATTTGGATCGGCTTCCATCGCACGGGCGGGAGGTGGGGGTGCGGTTGCGGCAGGGGAAGGCGACGCGGGGGATGACATTGGTGTTTGCGGGCGGGGCGGCTGAGAAGGTCGCGCGAGTGAAGCAGGAGTTGCCGGACGCCGTCTATTGCACTTGGGAGGAGGTTGGCGCGGTGCTGCCGGGGGCGCGGGCGGGGACGGCGGCGGCGGTGGGGCATATGCAACGCTACGCGGGAACGCCGGTGGCGAAAAAATTGGGGGTGAAGGACGGGATGAAGGTGGTGTTTCAGGGGGAGGCACCGGCGGGGTTCGCGGAGTTGCTGGGTGAAGTGGAGATCGGCAAGCGGGGGGAGGTGCTGTTTTGGTTTGTGCGCGAGAAGCGGGAATTGGAGTGGTTCCCGGTCAGCAAGACGTTGTGGGTGATTTATCGCAAGGGCGGTGATTTCAACCA
>JANODS010001441.1:0-20586 GCA_031412835.1 Acidobacteriota bacterium
AATCGAAAGAATCGAAGGATGGAAAGCCGGAGAAAAACGAAGGCGACCAAGTGGCGCTGGAGTTGATGAAGTTTATCACCGTGACCACGGGATACGGGAAAGGCTCGCCGGCGGCGGGTTTTTCGGGTAAGACGTCATCGGCGAAGAGCCCGGAAGAGCAGGCGGACGCGCTGCTCGAACTGTTTCAGCGCTGCCGTAGCGCGGTGAAAAAGCCGGTGGAATAGGCGTTGCGGGGGGCCGCGGAGGCCCCCTTAACTCGCACGAGCGGGGTCTATTCTCCCCGCCATTCAGGCGGGACGCTTTTAGGCCCAGTGCTCCACAAAGAAAGTGATCGGGGCGTATTGGAGAAGCGCTCGGGCGGGCTACCCTCATCCGGTACACTCTGGGGGCGTCTATAGGCGACTCCAGCGACGTTCAGTTCTTTTTTGCGGCCGGTTTCTTGGCGGGGGTTGTTTTCACGGGTTTCTGGGCCGCGGCTTTTTTTGCCGCGACTTTTTTGGCTGGAGGCGCTGGTGCCGCCGCCTTCTTCGCCGGGGTAATCGGTTTCTTCACCGGGGCCGTGGCTTTCTTCACCGGGGCCGTGGCTTTCTTTGCCGGGATGGCCTTTTTCGCGGGCACCGATTTCTTGGTCGGTGCAGCCGCTTTCTTCGCCGGTGGAAGTGCTTTAGACGGTCGCGGTGGCAGTTGGCCCGGGCCGAGGACGAAGGCGGGTTGCGGAGGCGGTTCCAGTTCGACTCGCCGAACGGTCGCCACTTTCGGTGTGGGTGGTGGCGCAACCGGTCGGGACGATGGCAGAGGGGCGATGACGAGTTCCCGACGTTCCTGTTCGGTAAATTCGTCGTCGTAGTCGTCTTCGGAGTACTCGCGGAGTTCCGACGCTAGCTCGACGTGTTCTTCGTCGAGCGAAAGTTCTTCAAAATCATCGTCGTCAAAAGGACGAGAGTAAACCGGCAACTGATTCATGCGCCCACCATCATCGAATGGAATTCAAGACGAATGATACCCTGAAACTAACCGCGGGGGCTACGTTTTTGTGATGAGGCAGCAACGGGCCTCCGAGTCGAGGCCTTCAGCGTTGCCTTTGCTCGAGCAACTACGGGTCGCTTCGCCGCGTTTGCGCGGACGGGAACACGCGTTTTTGCCTTGGCGACGACGGCTCGCGGGGCCGGGGCGGGAGCGGCGGGAACCAGTATCAAGGCACCGGCCTCGGGTAGATCCTTGATCTCTGGATTGGCGGCCAACAGGCTGCTGGTTGAAGTGCCGAAGCGCCGGGCGATCTGACTGAGGTCCTCGCCGGCATCTGCCCGATACGCACGCCAAGCTAGGCGTTTGTTCTCGGGGATGAGCTCGAGCCCGGCCGTCAACGCGACAAGCGTCCCTTTAGGCACATGCAGCTTATAGCCCGCCGGTGCCACGTCCTTGAGCAAGGCGGGATTAATCTCCCGGATGGCCGAAACTGGCTGGCTGGTCAGGTCGGCGATCAACGCCAGACTCGTCATCGAGTTCATCTCGACCGTGTCATATTGCAGCGGTTCGTCGAGAATAATGTCGTTGAGGCCGTAATTCTGGGGGTTCTTGGCCATAATGGTCATGGCCAGGATGATCGGCACGTAGTTCGAAGTTTCGAGCGGCAGGACACCCCGGTTGCGGAGCTCCCACACGTCGGCGAAGCCGGTTTTTTCCACGGCGCGGTCCACATTGCCGGGGCCACAATTGTAGGCGGCGATGGCGAGGTACCAATCGCCGAACTGGTGGTAGAGATCGCGAAGATGGCGGGCGGCCGCGCGGGTGGCGAGTTCGGGGTCGAAGCGTTCGTCGACGTAGGCGTCCTGGCGGAGGCCATATTCGGCCCCGCGGCCCCGGATAAACTGCCACATCCCAGCGGCGCTCATATAGCTGACGGCGCGGGGCAGAAAGCCCGATTCGGCCTGAGCGAGAAAGATGAACTCCTGCGGGATCCCTTCTTCGTCGAGGATCCGGGAGATCATCGGCTTGAACTTACCGGCGCGGCGGAGACCGGCGCGGATGGTTCCACGGCCGCGTTCCCCGCTGAAGTAATTGATAAAGGAGAGAACGGCGTCGGTCGCTTCCAACGGAAGCTGACTGACGGTGGCGGCGACTTCATCGCGGACCATCCGTTTGATCTTCGGGTCCACTGGAAAAGTGAGGCTGAGGATGTCGTCGATCGGGGCTTTGTCGAAGCTGGGTTCTTCCGCTTTTGCTCCCGCGCCGAGGCCTTCCACATCAAGGCGATGGATTTTTGCGACCAATTCTTCGAAACGTTTATCAAAGTGAGTGCGGTCGACCGGGTCGGCCTTGGAGTTGAGAACCAAATCGAGAGCTTCGTCAAACAGCTTGCGCGCCTCTTCGACACGGCCAGCCTGAACCAATTTGCGACCTTCCTCGAACATGATTTCAGCGCGGCTCATGCGCTCGTCCTTGCGGGTGGGCTTGGCTGGAAAGGGCTGATTGATGTGCGGAGGAATAGGCGTAACTGCCGCTTTTGTAGGCAGATAAGGGACCTTCGAATCTTCGGCATCGGCGGCGGCGCGGGCAGCAAAGCTGAACGGCTGCGCATGACAAACGGACAGGCTCAATGCCCATGCGAGGGTAGTGGTGGAAAGCGTTTTTAGGAACAAGCGCAATCGTTCTCCTGGCCGGAGGTGAATTTAGGGTTACATGGCAACCCCCTCACTCTACTATTTTTGGAATAGTCGGGGCAAGCGGGTGTACCTAGTACTAGGTATCGACGGGATCGGTACAAAACATTAATCCTCGTCTTCATCGTGATGGTGGTGCGCGCCGACGGACCGGGCCGCGGCGATAATTTTGTCCGCCTGGAGAGCGGGCACGAAGTCATAATGATCGAACTCCATCGAATACGAGCCGCGGCCCTGGGTTCGGGCGGTGAGGTCATTCTGATACGTGAGCATTTCGGCCATGGGGACGACGGCACGGATGATCTGCGTGCCCTCGGTGGTTTCCATGCCGGTGACCCGGCCCCGTCGACCGTTGCAATCGGAGATGAGATCGCCGGCATAATCTATCGGCGCGTGAATTTCAACGCGCATGACAGGTTCCAGCAACGCCGGCTTCGCGGCTTCCATGGCGGCGCGAAACGCTTTCCGCGCGGCTTGTTTGAAGGCCATCTCGGAGCTATCGACGTCATGGTAGGAGCCATCGTAGACGGCGGCTTTGAAATCAACGAGCGGATAGCCGGCGAGGTGGCCGCGGGTGGTGGCCTCCACGATGCCCTTTTCAATTGCGGGGATGAACTGGCGAGGAACCGAGCCACCGTGGGTTTCGTTGGCGAACTGGAAGCCCGCGCCGCGGGGAAGCGGCTCAAAACGAACCCAGCAGTCGCCGAACTGACCATGCCCGCCGGTCTGCTTCTTATGACGCCCTTGGACGGAAGCCGCTACGCGAATGGTCTCCCGATAGGGGACTTTCGGGGCGCGTAGATTGACGTTGATGTGATAGCGGTTGCGAAGCTTGGCGACGGCGATCTCAATGTGTTGGTGGCCGTTGCCGTGGAGAAGAAACTCTTTGGTCTGGGGGTCCCGGTCGAAGCGGAGGCAGAGATCTTCTTCCATCAGCTTGTGCATGGCGGTGCCGATTTTGTCTTCGTCGCTGCGCGACTTGGCCTCAACCGCGTAGGCGATCGACGGCTCCGGCAGCAGGACGGGCGGGAAGAGGACGGGATGGGCTTTATCAAAAAGAGTGTGGCCGGTGATCGTCTCCTTTAACTTAGGAACAACGCCGAGGTCGCCCGCATGGAGTTCCGTAATTGCGACGAACGTTTTGCCGTTAGGGACGCCAAGGGTAGCGAAGCGTTCTTCGGTTTGGGTGACCCCGTTGAGCAGATGGGCGTCTGACTTGAGCGTCCCGGAGACGACGCGGAAGTAAGAGAGGCGGCCGGCGAAGGGGTCGGTGAGCGTCTTGAAAACGTAGACGGATAGCGGATCCGAGTCGAGGGTTTTGCGCAGGACCGGTTGGTTTTCCCATTGCCCGTACGCGTTGTCCCGCTCGACGGGCGAAGGGGCGATGTCGACGAGGAAGTCGAGCAGTTTGGCGGTGCCGATGTTGTGCAGGCCGGAGGCGGCGAGGATCGGAAACAGGCGTCGTTCGCGGAAGGCCTGGCGGAGGCCGTCGAGGAGGTGCGGGATCGGCAGTGTTCCTTCGCGGAAGAACTCTTCGAGGAGTTCGTCGTTGCCTTCGGCGATGATTTCGATCAGGGCTTCGTGGGCCGCTTTGGCTTCAGCGGCCAGGTACGGAGGAATCGAAATTTCGCGGCCCTTGCCGTCGCCATCCGGGCGGCAGGAGGCGGCTTTCATGGTAACGAGGTCGATGACGCCTGAAAGATCGCGCTCTTCGCCGATGGGTAGTTGAATGGGGATCGCTTGCCGGCCGAAGGCCTTTTGCGCACTTTCGACGGCACCGGAGAACGACGCGCGTTCGCGGTCCAGTTTGCTGACGACGATGGCGCGCGGGATGTTGAGTTCGGCACAGAGCGCCCAGGTCTGCTGGGTCTGCACTTCGACGCCGTCGACGCCGTTGAGGACGATGAGAGCCGAATCGGCGGCGACCAGCGCCCCTTTGGTTTCGTGAAGAAACATGTGGAAACCGGGCGTATCGATGAGGTTGATCTTGTGCTTGTTCCATTCGAGAGCGGCGAGCGCCGACTGGATGGAAAGCTTGCGGGAGCGTTCTTCCTCGTCGAAGTCGGTGGGAGCGGTGCCTTCATCGACCTTGGTGATCCGGTTGACCGCGCCGGCTGTATGCAGGAGGGCGGCGGCGAGTTGGGTCTTGCCAGCGTGCAGGTGGCCGACCAGAGCGACATTACGTACTTCAGTTCCGGTGTAGACCTTCATAGTGATTGGTGACGCTATCACTTCTGTCGGCGAATAGATAGGGGGGTGAGCGATTCCGGGGTTGAACTCGGCTAGAACTGAAAATAGACGAAAGGGAGAGTCTTGTCGGTCTGAGACAGCAATTCAACCGCAAAGAGCAGCATTGCGATCGCGAAACCGTAAAGGAGCGAATGGCCCTCCACGATGCGCTTCTCGAGGTTGAATCGCTCGTCGGCCACCGACAACATTACGGAAAGCAGGATCAGCATCCGCTGCCAAGTCGGAATCAGCCACAGGCCCTTCTCGGTAGAAAACAGTTGGCCCAGGACGGTTCCGGCCAGCCGCATATCCGCCGCTCGAAACAGGATCCAGCCGAGTGACACCAGAGCGAACGTTCCCGCCACGCGGATCGGTCGAGTTACCGGACCGGGTGCTGGTACAAAGCGCGACCCGAATCGCTCTAGCGCCAGCAAGACGCCATGATACAAACCCCAAACCGCAAAGGTCCAATTCGCCCCATGCCAGATCCCGCCTATCATCATCGTCAGTAATAGATTGCGGTACAAAGCAACGGCCCCGTTGCGGTTGCCGCCGAGCGGGATATAGACATAGTCCCGGAGCCAGGAAGAGAGAGACATGTGCCAGCGGCGCCAGAACTCCGTAACGGAAGCGGACAAGTAGGGACGGCGGAAATTCTCCGGAAAATGAAAGCCGAAGAGTAAGGCGGTTCCAATGGCAATATCACTGTACCCGGAGAAATCGAAATAGATTTGAAACGAGAACGCGAGGGAACCACTCAAGGCACTGCGTACGCCCGGGTGCAGCAACGGGTCCGCGAAATAGGAATCGGCCGCGAGCCCTAAGTTATCGGCCATCACCATCTTCTTGAAAAACCCTAACGAGATCAGGAACACGGCCCGGAGCACATCCCGTTGGCTGGGCCCCTTCCAGGGGTTGAGATCCCGGAAGAACTCGCCCGCTCTGACAATCGGACCCGCCACCAACTGCGGGAAGAAGGCGATGTACAGCGCGTAGTGAGGCAGATTCCGAATCGCGGGCTGAGCCCCTCGGTAAACGTCGACGAGATACGAGATACTTTGAAATGTATGGAAGCTAATCCCGATGGGTAAGACGATATCACTAACGAAGCCGGGCTCCGGTAAACCAGTTAGTGCGTGAAGCCCCTTGTAGGCGGGAGCAAGATATTTCAACGCGACTAAGACGGCCAAGTTAAGGCCAACACAGACCGTCAGAAACCCCCGGCGCGCGGCGGTGGAGGACAGCTTCGTCATCGCAAGCGCGCCGCCAAAGTCGGCCAGCGTGATCGCAATCAGCAGAATTAGAAATTTAACATTCCAATAGGCATAGAAGAAATAGCTTGCGGCAAGCAGCAAGAGTGGTCTAGCCCGTTTCGGTATCGCGTAAAACACAATCAGAACCGAAACGAGGAAGAGAACGAACTCAGGTGAGTTGAAGAGCATGGTGGGCTGGCGAGTTCCTAGGGCCGATCCAGTCGTTCAGAGACCGCGGAAACAAGCGCGTCCGTAAAGCGTTCGGAGCCTAACCGGTTCAGGTGCATCGCGTCGATGAAGAATTTCGGACGCTCCAGATGCTCGAATAGGTCGGGGCTCAGCGTGATACTGTTCTTGTCTAGTGAAAGGGTTCGCAGAGCTGTGGCCGGTAGGTTGGGCGTCGGGCGAACTAACGGCCCCCGTGGCAACTGAAAGTAGATCAGCTTAGTTTTCGTTCCAGCGTATCGAGCAGCGATCTTTCCGTACCACTGCAAACGGTATCTGGTGAGCGTTCCGAGTTGCGGTGCCCCGCCCCGGAGCAATACGTCCTCAATGCCGCGGCGACGGGCGTCACTGAGTTGAGGGGGGAACCCGAATTCGCGCTTTTGCCAATCCACAGTGAGACCCTCCAGGGATTGCTCCGTGCCCGGAAAGTTATAGAGCGTCGCATACGAGTTGGTGCGGGTCCAGTCGAGGGAGCGTTGCCGAAGCTTGTAGTCACGCAGGAGACGCTGGAGGTCTTGCTGGTAGGTCCATCCTTTGGCGAGTAACCCCGCTACGCACCGCGCCTTCAACTCCGCTGTCGGGTACGACGAGCAAAACTCGGGAATGTCGCGGAGAGTCAGAAGCGGGGCAATCATCGCGAGGTCGATCAGGCGGGTCGAATGGTCCTCCCAGTCCTCGTCGATATAGTCATCGAACGGCAGTAAGATGGCGGTGAACTGGTTGCGGTCGGGGTCAATGGCGCGGAGCATATAGTACCAGCACCGAGGAGTCGAGCCAGGCACGGCGATGGTCCCGAATGATCGTCCGCCGCGCTGGTTCTGGTCCGCCGTCTTGAGCCGAAAATCCATGCGCGAATCTCCGACGGCGAGCACTTGATTCTTCACCAAGGTCGATCGATACCGCCCGTTCGAGAGGGCGTTTTGTACGGCACCGGCGGCGGAGCTTGGGTCGATCAACCGGTCATAGAGCCCAGAATGAAAAATAGAGCCGTCTAACAAGGCGATCATTCCGGCCACGCAAAGTAGCGTCGAGACTAAACGCATTGATCAACCGTACCAGATAACATCTCTTCCGAGGAGCGTTATACTACCAAGTTATGCGTTCTCTACTTTTTCTCGTCGCCGCGGTGGGTTGGGCGGCCGATTCCGGACAATTGTCGAAGGTGGCCGTTCGGATGAAGGAGTTGGTCGAGCAAAAGCGTATCGCCGGGACAGTGACGCTGTTTCAGGAAAAGGGCGAGTTGGTGCATTTTGAAGCGGTCGGCTGGCAGGACATCGAAAGCAAGAAGCCGATGCGGAAAGACTCGATCTTTCAGATCATGTCGATGACCAAGCCGTTGACGGGAACCGCGATCATGATGCTCGCCGAGGCAGGGAGACTTTCCGTCAGCGATCCCGTTGAGAAGCATCTGCCAGAGTTTCGCGGACAGATGTTGAAGGTGGATGGGACGTTAAAGAAGCCAGCGCGGTCGATTACGATCCACGACCTGATGACTCATACTAGCGGCCTTCCCAGCGCCCCGCCACCTGGAATCGGCGAGTTGTATCAGAAGATGGACCGGGTGTTGGCTGACGCGGTGCTCGTCTTTTCGCAGCAGCCGCTGGATTTCGAGCCGGGGTCCAAATGGAGCTATTCGAACGCGGGCATTGCTACGCTTGGACGAATCATTGAAGTCGCCAGCGGCATGCCATACGAGAAGTTCCTCGATACGCGGATCTTCCAGCCGCTGGGGATGAAGGACAGCCACTTCTTCCTTCCGGAGGGGAAGAAGGATCGGCTGGCGATCGTCTACAGGCTGACGCCGACGGGGCTTGAGCGGGCGGACGCGACGATTCTGGGCGGGCTATCGGTCGACGCACGACCGGGGTCGAAATACGCAGCGCCGGAGTTCGGCATGTACTCGACGGCCGAGGATCTGGCGCGGTTCTATCAGGCGCTATTAAGCGGGGATCGGCGGATCTTGTCGAAGGCCTCGGTGCGGTTGATGACGAGTAAGCAGACGGGCGACTTACGCGCGGGTCATATGCCGAATACAGCGTTCGGGTTGACTTGGGAGGTGATCGACGATCCGCGCGGGGAGGTACATTTACTGTCGAAAGGGACCTACGGACACGGCGGCGCGTTTTCGACTCACGGATGGGTGGATCCGGCGCGCAATACGGTGGGGGTTTTCTTGACGCAACTAACCGGAGCACCGGCCGAGGCGAAGTATGCCTATATGCAGATGGCTAATGCCTCGGTGATGGAATAGGCACTAGTGGAACGAGTACGAAAGTACTACACTATTGCGATGAAAGTGTTTTTACCCTCTTTGCTCGTAGTTTTGTCGGCGGCGATCAGTCAGGCGGGAGTTCTGTCCTGCCCTGACAACACTTACGCCGTGTTTCCGATTGCCGGCGCGTCTGGCGGTACGGCCACCTCTTGCGGCAACGCTGGGGTTACGGCCACCACTGCGTTTGCAGCCACTCCAGGGAACGGCTCAGTCACCACCAGTTTGCTTTCCAGCTATCTCGGATACGATTTGTCCTCGTTCGATGGGAAAGGCGTGATCGCAACCGAAGGTTCCGCGGTGCAGTTTGCTGGGTTCAGCGTGTCGCCCGGTTCCACGATTTCCTTCAATTGGCAGAGCGTTTTCGAAGAGGGCGGCACTGGTTCGCTTTTCTATATCCTGAACGGTTCGTTGGTCGTTTTGCAGGAGATCCTTCCGCTCGGCCAATCACTGCCGGGGGACATCAACAGTGGGTCCGTGAACATTGCGTTAGCCTCGGGCACCAATACACTCTCGTTTGGAGCTATCACTTTGCAATCCAATGAGGTTGCAAGGTTGCTTGCTGATCCGCAGATCAATCTGTCGAACCTGGCAGTGACTTCGACGGGGGTTCCAGAGCCGGCGACCATGGGATTGACCGGACTCGCGCTGGCGGGTTTGGCGTTTTTCCATCGGCGGAAGCGCTAGCGCGGACGGTGTAAGATGGAGCAATGATCGCGCTCCTTTTATTCGCCGTACTTCCTTTACTTCCGGGCGTTCGTCAGCCTCAACTGGCCTCCGATGGGGCGACCGTGGCGCTGGCTTATAGCGATGGCAAAGTGCTCTCGGTGGCCCTGTCAAGCGACGGCGGATCGTCGTTTGGGCCGCCGAGCGTAGTGGCTGGTGGGGCGTTCATGGTGGGTCGGCATCGGGGGCCGCGGGTGACGGTTCGCGGTCAGCAGGTGGTGGTGAGTGCGATTGCGGACGGGACGCTTTCGGCCTGGAATTCGCGTGACGGGGGCAAGACATGGAGCACCGCTTCGCCCGTGAACGATGTCGCGAAATCCGCCCGGGAGGGTTTGCACGGGATGGCCGTCGGACCGAAGGGCGAACTCTTCGCCGTATGGTTGGACCTGCGGACCACGGGGATGAAGGTTTACGGGGCGTTGTCGACCGACGGCGGGGTGAAGTGGTCGAACCGGCTCGTGTACGCTTCGCCGTCTGGCAGCGTCTGCGAGTGCTGCCATCCGTCCGTGACCATTGATAAGCAGGGCCAGATTCACGTCATGTTCCGCAACTCGCTGGACGGATCGCGGGACATGTACTTGGCGACGTCAAAGGACGGCGGCAAGACCTTTGCGGCGGCCAAGTTGGGAGAGGGGACCTGGAAGCTCAATGCCTGCCCCATGGACGGCGGAGGCCTGGTGATGGGCCCGGCCGGGCCAATGACGGTGTGGCGTCGTGATGGTAAGATTCACGCTACCGAGGTGATTGGCGATGGGAAGGATCCGGCGATGGCAGTGGGGCCGGATGGGAAGGCTGTCTATGGTTGGACGCGGGGTGGAGAGGTGATTGTGGACGGCCAGTCGATGGGTCCCGGCGGATTTGTCAGCCTAGTGGGCGGCCAGCAAGTAGTGGCCGCGTGGGAGACGCCAGGCGGGATCAGAGTCCAGCGTCTTCGGTAGTAGCCTTCACAACGGTGCCGGTCCGGAGTGGGGTGTCGGTCGCGAGAGCGATGCGGTCTCCGGGCTTCAGCCCGGAAGTGACCTGAATGCGGGAGACGTTGGAGATCGCCGTTTCGATGGGTCTCCAGGTAACCTTGTCGCCTTCGAGCAGGAAGACGCCGGTGATGCCGTTCTCGCGGCGAATCGCCTCCTTAGGAATGGTGGTGGCCTTGGGAGCGGTGCGGCTGCGGATAGCGGCGTTGATGTTCGCGCCGGGAGGGAGATCGTTCCCCGGATTGGCGATGCTGACGAGGACTTCGCCTACTTGACGGTTCCCTAGCGAGACGATTTGCACGGGCATCTTCTCAACGGTCCCCGTCCATTGCTTGCCCACGCGAGCGTCCCAGGTGATGCTGACTGGCTGGCCTACGGCCACTCGCCCGAGTTCGGGTTCGTCGACGTAGACATTCACCCGCATCGTATCGACGCGGCCAACGTTCGCGACGAGGTCGCCGGGGTTGACGAACGCCCCGGGCCGAAGGTCGATCTGGAAGACGATGCCCTCAATGGGGGAGCGTAAGCTTCCCTGCTCCATTTTCTCCCTGGCCAGGGCTACGGCGGCTTGCGCCTCTTTGAGTCGTCCATCGACAGCGGTTTGGTCGCCGGGGGAAACGAGGGCGGTGCGCCGGTCTTGCAGTCCGCGGATTTGTTCGAGCATCACTTTCAACCGGCCGCGCAGGAGAGCCGCCTCCTGCGGGGGCGCGGCCTTTTTGGCGATCAATCGATCCGTGGCGGCGAGTTCCTGATCCAGGTTGGTTTTTTCCACCCGGAGGCGGGCAATATTGGCATCGATCTCGGCCAGAGCCGAGGAGCTGCCACCCTGTTTGAGGGTCTGTTGGTCGCCCTGCACTTGAGTGACACGGGATTCGGCGGCTTGGAGCCCAATCCGGGCCTCGTCGCTTTCGAGTAGGGCGATGATCGCTCCACTCGTGACGGTCGAGCCTTTCTGGACGCGGATTTCACCGAGTTTGCCCGCCCGCTCCGCGCGAACCGCCGCCCACGAGATCGGCTCCGCCTTGCCGTTCGTGTTTAGCGTGTCGACCAGATCTTCCGTCTTCACGGTGGTGAAGCGGATTTCGGGGGGCGCGTTCTTCCAGGAGATGGCGAACCATCCGAGGGCAGCGAAAACCAAGAGAGCAAGTAGCCAATAGATCATTTTCATGGAATCAATACGGTCTTCCCGGCCCGCCAATTTCGAACGGTTTCAAGAGCCGCATTCGCTTCATGGAGTGTGAAGCGTGCGGTAATCTCCTCGGCAAAAAGGCGCTGCCAATGAGGAATTTCCAGCATACGAAGTGCTTTGTCAACATGGCGCGCCTCGAAGGCCCAGCTGCCGTGAATCGAGAGCTGTTTCCGGGTGATGATGTGTGGGTTGAAGGAGATGTTACCGGCGTTAGCGTACTGGCCCAAAACGAGGAATTTGCCGCCATCGCGAGGAAGTTCGATGCCTTCGTTGACCGCTTCGGGGAAGCCGACGCACTCGATGACTAGGTCGGCCCCGAAACCGCCGGTTTCGGCCAGAACGACTGCACGGCGGGCTTCAACGGTGGGGGTGGCGGCGATATCGATGAGGACATCCGCTCCAAAGGCCCTAGCCATTTCGAGGCGATGGGGAGGGCCGCCGATGGCAATCACTTTCCCGGCTCCGCTTTGTTTGGCGACGGCGAGGGCGGCGAGGCCGACAGGGCCCGTGCCTTGCACGACGACGGTATCGCCCCAGGCGACGGGGCAGCGTTCCAGGCCGTGGATCGCGGTCATGAGGGCGCAACCGGATCCGACGACGGCTTCAGTAGGAATCGAATCAGGAATTTTGAACAGCGACGTGCCGGCGCGGAGGTGGATCTGTTCGGCGTAGCCGCCGCGGAGGTGGGGGGCGGTGTCGCAGCAGTAGGAGATGCCATACGCCTTGCGGGCGACGCAGCGGGTGGGCTGGCGGACGGCCCGGCAGTAGTAGCATTCCCCGCAGGTGATGGAGCTGGCCCAGACGATACGATCACCAATGGCGAGGGTTTCGCCACGGAAGTCCTTGATGAGGCCCTCGCCGAGCAGTTCGATGCGGCCAACCGTTTCATGGCCCATGATGACGGGCAAGGGGATGGGAAGTTGGCCGAGCCAGAGGTGGACGTCGGTGCCGCAGATACCGGCCATTTCGATGCGGACGAGGCATTCGCCGGGGCCGGCGGCGGTGAGCGCTGGGAATTGGCGGATTTCTAGAGGTTGCTCGTAGGCCGTTAAGACGGCGGCGGTAATGGTTTTCATTGACCGGTCCTTTTGCAATAGTCGAGGAGGAGTTGGGCTTCGCGTTCGCGCTGCTCGGAGGAGGCGTGGGTGAAGGCGGCGACGTCCCAGTGGACGCCCATTTGTTCGAATACGGGGTGGTGGCCGATTTTGCGGAACCAGTAGCCGGCGTTGAACTCGTCGGGTTCGGCGCGGTGGAGGATGGCGTGCCAGTAGCTGCCAGTGGGGGTGTGAAGGTCCTGCGCTACGCCATGGGCCTGGGCCCAGAAGCCGCAGCGGAGCCAGAGGCCGGCGAGGACGGCCGGCGGCAGCTTGGAAGCAGCCAGCAGCGGTTCGGCGTCGGGGCCCGCGGCGAGGATGGCGGCGATTTCGGCGTCGGGAGACATCGCTTCTATTGTGACATCGGGAGGAGAATGGGGGCTGGCACCCGAGGGTGCGCTGAGCGCGGCGGGGTCCAGGCTGTAAGCGCTCATGGTGCGGGGGACGGCGGAGCATCGGCCCAATGTGCGGAGTCGGCGGTGGGCGACATCGGGAGGAGAATGGAGGGATGGTGAAACGGGCGCTGGTACTGGGTGGAGGCGGGATGTTCGCCGCGTTTCAAGCGGGAGCTTGGCGGGAGTTATCGCGCGGGTTTCGACCGGACGCGGTGGTCGGGGCTTCGGCTGGAGCGTTGAACGCCTGGATGATCGCGAGCGGGGTGGGCGGGGATGAACTCTGCACGATGTGGTTGACGCTGGAGCAGAAGGCGGGATTGAAGTGGCCGCGCTATTGGGGGGATGGGGTCTTGGATACGTCGGCGCTGGAGGCGCTGTTACGGCGGATGACGGCGGAGTATCGGCCGAAGATGAAGTTAGGGGTGACAGTATGCGAAGGGCCGCGATTGGCGAACCGGGTCTATTGGGATGACGAGGTGACGGTGGAGCACTTGCTGGCTTCGTGCGCGGTGCCGGGGTTGCTGGCGGCGAAGCGGTTGGAGGGCGGATTGTCGTTTGACGGCGGGCTGCGGGTGGTGAGCCCGGTGTGGGCGGCGGAGGAGATTGGGGCCGAGGAGATTGTGGTGGTGAACGTTTGGACGCACTTGCCTTGGTGGTGGGGGGTGGGCCGACGGCGAGCCGCTGATGCGCCGAACGTTCGCCGGATAGAGCCGAGGGAACGGCTGGGCCCGCTGCGCCAATCGGCGGTGTGGGACCGGCCCAACATGGAACGATGGATCGCGTTGGGGGAGGCGGCTGCGCGATAATCTAGGGGATGCCTACGTATCGCATATTTCGAATGAAGGACACGCCTCGGCAGAACTTTCGATGGGCTCCGCACACGAGCGGCGTGACGCCGGTGAAACTGAAGGACTTTGAAGAGGGCGGGAGCGTGGACGCGGCTAACCCTTACGATGCCTGGGAACAGCTGAAGGCGACGGACGCGGCGCTCCAGGTGGGGGACATTCTGGAGACCGAACTCGGCGAGATTCAGTTGTACAAGTACGTTGGCTTCGAAGAGGCCAAGTGGATCGTGCCCGAACACGCGGCGGGAATTCCCGCTAAGATATAGTCATATGGAGCCCTCGTCGGGACACCAGGCTGTGTACGGTCTCGTTGCTTATATCGACGGCGCGCTGGGGAGTTTTCTCTACGCTTTGCGCCAGGAATTGGTGCCGACGTGTCGGTTACGGTCGCACGTTTCGTTGTTGCCGCCCCGGCTACTATCCGGCGACGAGCAGGGGGCGAAGGAACGAATTAGGACGGTGGCCGAGCAGCATGCGTCGTTTACGGTACGGCTCGGCGAGTTGCGGGTGTTTCCGGAGACCAATGTGATCTATGTGGAGCTGGCGGAGGGGCAGAAGGAGCTGGCGGCGATGCACGACGATTTGAACGGCGGAGCGCTGGCGTACACGGAGCCGTTCCCGTATCACCCGCATATCACTTTGGGGCAAGAGTTGAAGCCGGAGCAGTTCGACAGGGCGCTGGCAATCTGTCGAAAACGATGGGCGGAGTACAGCGGGCCGCGGAGCTTTCCGGTGGAAACGATTACGTTTGTGCGGAATACGGGCAATTGCGGTTGGTCCGATTTACAAGACGTCGTGATGGAACGGCAGCCGGTTCCGGCACTATACTAAGACGTGGGTTTGACGCGCGCGCGAGCATCGGCGGTATTGACAGGGCTGTTGGTCCTGTTTCTGGCCATTGCCATTTACTCGCCGTTGCATCAGCACCAGGCGGGCAAACCGTTTCAATGTTCGTTGAACAATATCGACCAGGCCGTGGCCGAAACGGCGGGCACGCCCGTGGTCTCGTTGGTTGTGTTGGTGATGGTGGCGATGATCTTCATGCCGCGCGAATTGCGGCCGGAGTTTGCGATCATCCGTGAGTTCGGAGTTCGAGGGCCGCCGGCTCAATCAGTTAATTTCGTCCAGTTTTCCTGACCAAATTTTAGACTGATTGCGAGGTGTTTGTGTTCGTTTCTCGATTCGCCCTAGCGGCGGTGACTGCTTGTATTGGTGTATGTTGGGGCCAGACTACGGCCTCGGTGACGGGTTCGGTGACGGACCCATCGGGTGCCGGAGTGGGGGGCGCGCGGGTGCGGATAAAGAACGCGCTGACCGGCTTTGAACAGGCCGTAGACACGCGGCCGGATGGCAGCTTTCAGATCGCCAGTATCCCGTTGCGGACGTATGAATTGACCGTGCGGGCGACGGGGTTCCAGATCCACGAGCAGGCGATCACGTTTTCGAACGCGGCGGCGCAGGTGGTAGCGGTGCGGCTGAAGGTGATGACGGCGGACTCGTCGACGACGGTTTCGGCGTTTGAGACGGTGAGTTTGGTGACGCCGGAGGACACGGGGACGCGAGCGCAGATCAATCAGAAGGAGATTGAGCGGTTGGTGTTGTCGGTGGGCAATCGTGGACTGGAGGCGGTGGTGCAGACGTTTCCGGGGTTTGCGCAGAACGCGAATGGGTCGATTCATCCGCGCGGGGCGCATACGCAAATGTCGTTCATTATTGACGGGATGCCGATTACGGATCAGTTGACGGGGGCGTTTGCGAACGCGGTGGACCCGAACATTGTACAGAGCGTGGAGATCTTCACGGGGAACATTCCGGCGGAGTACGGGGCGAAGATTGCGGCGGTGATCAACGTGAACACCAAGAGCGGGTTGGGGACGGAACGGCGCTTCATGGGCAGCACGGCGTTGAGCGCGGCGGGCTACGACACGATGGGACAGGTGACGCAGTTTGCGGGGCAGAGCAAGCGGTTTGGGTACTCGGGGCTCGTGAACACGATGAAGTCGAACCGGTATCTGGATTCGGTGTCGCTGGACAATCTGCACAACGGGGGGAACTCGTCGCGGGGGTTTCTGCGGTTGGACTATCAGGCGTCGGACAAGGATGTGTTTCGAGTGAACTTCCTGATGGGGCGGGCTCCGTTTCAACTGGCGAATCTGCGGAGCCAACATGCCAACGGGATGAACCAGCGGCAGGAGTTGGGGGACTTTTCGACGGCCTTCAATTGGGTAAGAACGTTGGATCCGCGGTCGACGTATGAGATGAACTACTCGGTGCGGACCTCGACTTCGGCGCTGCTGCCGAGTGTGGGGGATACGCCGGTTACGGCGTCGCAGGAGCGGCGGTTGACGACGGTGGCGTTGACGCATCGGTATGCGACGGTGAGGGGGCGGCATAACATCCGCGGGGGCATTGACGTGCAGCGGATCCCGATCAAGGAGCAGTTCACGTTCGGGATTACGGAGCCGAGTTTCAACGATCCGGCAACGGACGGCTATTTGGCGACTCTGCGGCCGTTTGACTTATCGCGCGGGGGGCGGCTGTTCCGGTTTCAGGAGGCCGGGACGGGCGGGTTTTACACGGGGCATATCCAGGATTCGATCAAACTGGGGGCATTTCAGGTGTCGTTGGGGCTGCGGTACGACGTGTATCGGTTCCTGGTGGACGAGACGTTGTGGCAGCCGCGGGTGGGCGTTTCGTACCACTTGAAGCGGACGGGGACGGTGTTTCGGGCGTCCTATAACCGGCTGATGCAGACGCCGCAGAATGAGAATCTGCTGGTATCGAGTTCGGACAAGGCGAACGTGTTGGTGGACCCGGAGATTCGGGCGACGACGGGGGGCGGGGTGCAGCGGATCAGCCCGGAGAGGCAGAACCTGATGGAGGTTGGCTTTCAGCAGTCGCTGGGACGGCGGTTCAGTGTGAACTCGTCGTTTTATCACAAGAACGCTCGGAATCAGCAGGACGTGAACAACTTCTTCAACACGCCGATTGTGTTTCCGCTGCAATTGTTGGCGATTCGGGTGAATTCTGTGGAGAGCCGGTTGGTGATGACGCCGTGGAGGGGGCTATCGGGGAGCCTGGCGGTGACGCATGCGCGGGCGATTTCGACTCCGCCGTTCGTGGGTGGACTGTACATCGGCAATGGGAACGTGACGCTGCTGAATGAGGGGCCGTTTGTGATTGACCACGATCAGAAGCTGAGCTTGCAGTCGGTGATGAACTATACGCATCGGCGGGGGTTCTATTCGACGGTTTCGCTGCGGCATGATAGTGGCTTGGTGACGGGAGGGGCGGATCCGGAGGAGGTAAAGCGAGACCCGGACTACTTCGATTTGCTGCCGTTTACGAACTTGCTGAGTGATCCGCCCAGGACACGGCCGCGGACGATTGTGGACGTGGTGGTGGGATATGAGCGGCTGCGTAAGGAACGGAAGGTTTGGGATGTGAACTTGCAGGTTTCGAATATTGGGAACCAGACGGCGTTGTACAACTTCCAGTCGGCGTTTGTCGGGACGCGGGTGGTGCAGCCGAGGACGGTGGGGGCCAGGCTACGATTTTTCTTTTAGAGGTTAGGGGATGAGAACGATTTCGTTGCAGGAGCCGGGGCGGTTTGTGGAGTCGGAGGCACCGACTCCAGTGGCGGCGCCGGGGGAGGCGCTGGTAAGGATACGGCGGGTGGGCATTTGTGGGAGCGACTTCCATGCGTTCCACGGGAGGCATCCGGCGTATTCGTATCCGAGGATTATTGGGCATGAGTTGGGGTGCGAGGTGGTGACGGTGCCCGAGAACGCGGGCGGGTTGCGGCCGGGTGATCGGTGCGCGTTGGAGCCGTATATAAGCTGCGGGACGTGCCGGGCTTGTCGGAAGAATCGGCCGAATTGCTGTGAGACGCTGCGGCTGTTTGGGATCCATGTGGACGGGGGGATGCAGCCGTATTTGTCTTGTCCGGTGGGGCTGCTGCATCGGTCGGCGAGCTTGAGTTTGGACCAGTTGGCACTGGTGGAGACGCTGGGGATTGGAGCGAATGCGGTGGAGCGGTCGGGGTTGACGAAGGGAGAGACGGCGATTGTGGTGGGGGCGGGGCCGATTGGATTGGCGGTGGTCCAGTTTGCGTTGGCGGCGGGGGCGCAGGTGAGGGTGATCGAAAGGAGCGAGTTGCGGCGGGAGTTTGTGGGGCGATTCGGAGTGGTGGCGCAGGCGGAACCGGACGAGGAGTTGGCGGATGTGGTGTTCGACGCGACGGGGGTGGCGGCGGTGATGGCGCGGAGCTTGGAGCATGTGGCACCGGCGGGAAGGTTGGTTTTCGTGGGGTTATGTAAGGACGCGATTGCGTTGGATGATCCGTTGTTTCATCGGCGGGAGGTGACGCTGTATGCAAGCCGGAACAGTTGCCACCAGTTTCCGCGGTTGATTGGAATGATCGAGAGCGGGCAGATCGATACGGGGCCGTGGATTAATGCGCGGATGCGGTTGCGGGATGTGCCGGGGGAGTTTGGCGGCTTGTTGGGGAAGGCGGATTTGATTAAGGCGATGGTGGAGTTGGACGAGTCGGACGAATAGGGGCGGGTTCGCCGGGCTGACGCCAATCTCGGCGGGAGATGGCCGGACGACATCTGGATGATGCGGCTTTTGTGGCGGGGCCGCCTCGCGTTCCAGATTCGTAACATCGCCCGAAATGGGAGACTATCGGTGCAGGGGCTGGTTGTGGACACCGATGTCGTGGTGGCGGCGTTCCGTAGCTTATCCGGGGCTTCCGCCGTTTTATATGGATTACAACCGAGGCTCCCGAGTCTAGCAGTGGCGCTTGAGCATGAGGCCGTTTGCATGCTTGCGGATCATCGGTTGGCGGCGAATGCCATCTTTGAAGGTCTCACGAACTTGCTGGATAGGAAGTTCGATTTACGTGCCGGTCACAGTTCACTACCAGTGGCGGCCTCAACCTGCCAATGTCCGCTGGGCCTGGAAGCGGCGGTTAACGCCCGGGCCGATTCGGCAACAGTCTTCGAACACCGGTTGCAGTATTGCGGGAGATAAGAAATTGACAACGAAAGTATCCACCTTTTCCCTACGCTTACCGATTTCCCTGAAAGCCGCAATCGAGAAGCTTGCGGCGGCGGACGGCACGAGCATGAACCAGTTCCTGGTGATGGCAGCGGCTGAGAAGCTGACGGCGATCCAATCCGCGGAGAGTTATTTAGCGGACCGGCGGGGACGCGGTGACCTCGACAAGGCTCTGGCTTTTCTCTCGCGAGCGGGGGGCGAACCTCCGCGCCCGGAAGACCAGCTACCCGACTAAGGACACCCCAGTCCGCGACGAAACGGAGGCGGTGCCATTCAACTAGAACTACCGGAGCAGCGGTCGGCCCGCCCAAGCTTGGCTCAGAGTCCAACAGAATAGAGCCGTGATGACCGCGAAGGCCGCGGCCACCATCCCGGTGCCTGCTTGCCGGTCGGTTCGCGACAGCAGGTGCCCCAGGAGGGGAAGAATCTGCAGGCCGTGGATCCCGACGAAATGAGCGATGCGAAGGTCACCGGCCAGCTTGCTCCAACGTAGGATCGGGAGGCCCGGTCCGCCATCACTGGCCCCGACCGTGTGGCCCCTGTTTCCCACCATCTGGAAGCCCTGGAAGCTGCTGAGCAGAAACAGGATAGTGCCCAGACGGATGCCCCAGACTACGGCGGGAGCCAGTTGCGCCTGCGTCCGAAAGCTGAGGACACAGAGCCAACCAAGGGCCAAGGTATTCAGCACGATCGCCACGGCCATCGCCGTGAAAATGGCCCCGTTCAAAGGGGTGCTGAAGTTGTAGTGAGAAGATACGCCACGGGCGGCCTGGAGCGTGATCGCTGAGATTTCGACGAACATGGCCAGCGCCACGATCCAGGAAATCGCTCGCGCACTGCCCGGCGGCAGGGCTAGGCGCAAGAGCATCCAACCGATCGTCAGGTTGAAAATCATGATTGAGAGTTCAAACTTCACTGGTTTCAGCCACGGGTTTGCGCCGACCACCAAGCGCGAATCGAAGGCCATCAGCCCGAGCGAGGGCAGCAGTAAGACCGCCGTAAAGAGCGTGCTCCAACAGAGCAAAGGGAACGCCTGTTCCAACTCCCGCCACGCCTGGGTCATATAAATTCATTTCCTTTCAAACTTGTGTTGACAGTGTCTACTTCGCAGGATATCATCCGAAGTAGACACTGTCAACCAAGGAGAAAGTCGATGTCCGCAAGAATACTTATCTGTTCAACATTACTTCTGCCGAGCCTGTGGGCCAGCGATCTGGTGGTCACCATCTCGGGAGTTACATCGGGAAAAGGCGAGATTGGCTGCGCCTTGTATCGTGACCCGGCGGGCTTTCCCATGGACGCGTCGAAGGCCACCAGCGTGCGGATCAAGGCCAAGACGGGAACGGTTGAATGCAAGTTTACGGGTCTCGGTCCCGGCTCCTACGCCCTTGCCGTATCGCATGATCTGAACTCCAACCGAAAGACCGATACGAATTTTGTAGGCATGCCGAAGGAGGATTGGGGCGTGTCGAACAACGTGCGCCCACGGCTTCGTGCCCCGCGCTTTGACGAGGCTCGCTTCGAGCTTAAAGATGGCGTATCCGCGCGTCTCGAAGTGAGGATTGCGCGATGATCAAGCCGTGCAACTCTCGGCGGATGATGCTGGCGGTCCTGATGGTGGCCGCCTCGAATCGGGTTCAGGCGCAGGCCTACGAGCCGCCCAACTTGA
>JANODS010001442.1:0-4996 GCA_031412835.1 Acidobacteriota bacterium
TGCTTTACCAGATCGGGGTGGGACTGGTCTATGCGCCTCTACCTAGGCCGACGATTCCAATCGTTGCACAAGCGTTAGGTTCCGAGCCCGCACTGACGTGGTTCGTCAGAGTGAGTTGGAGCGACGACCTCGGAATGGAGAGTCAGGCCAGTTCAGTCTGCTCGTTCAACTCGTCGGAAGGATCGGCTTTAACGGTTCGCGCGGTTGGGGCACCTAGGACTGCGCGGGGCTGGAATGTATATGCCGGCACGAGCGATGACCAAGTATCGCGTCAGAATGCTGGGCTCTTGACCCTAGGCAGTACTTGGACCATGCCTGCCGGTTCGCTGGTAGCGGGAATTCGTGCGGCTACTGGACAGGCTCCGGACCAATATCTGCGCCGCTCAACTGTGGTGTTTAGAGGATAACCCGATGGCACAACTGGCAGTGTTGGCGGTAAAGAAAATTGAATCGCTATTGAGGGCACCGACTGGCTTGGCACAAGGACTTGCGGCAGTTAGTGAGGCAAATGGACAGCAGCTTGCGCAACTGAGCGATCTTCAGATTGTGGCGCAGAATGTAGCGGCGGAGTTAGCGGAAAAGTCGACGGGAACTGTATATCCGACCTACTACATTTACTGCGAGAGACTTAACAATACACTTCGGGAGAAGTTTCGACAGTTTTCTGGATCGGCTGTGATGTCAGTTGAGGTTCGAGTGACTCACGACCGTTTGGAGGGGATTGAGCAGAAGGCGCACTACTACGTGGACGCGCTGATCGAAACGTTGGATGCAAGTCGAGGCGATTGGGGGAATGGTCAGTTCTATACGGGCGGCTACCAGATCAGTTTCAGTCCCGTGAAGCTAGGCGGAAAACACTTTTTGCAGACAGCGAAGGCGACCTTCGAAGTTCAGATTAGTAAATAGAGGGAAAGGCAATGGCTTGTTACATCTCATCAAACCAGAATCGATTTTACGCGGCTCTCGAAGGGAGCTTCGGCAGCGTGGCGAGCGTTACGGCCGCCAATCGCATACCCGCAATCAAGTTGGCTATTCAACATGACACAATAGCGGCGCGGCGGCGCGACAAGACCGGCAGTCGATCCCGCGCGGCGATGCCTTCAGGAGTGCGTCGGCGGACGGACTACCGACTGGAGACGTATCTCACGAACTGGGGTGAAACGACGGGTGAGCCCTCGTATGGACCCCTGCTCCGAGGTGCCCTTGGAGCGGAACCAATTACCTCGACGGGAGGGATTGTCGCGTCGACGTCCGGGAATGACATCACGGTGGGTGGGCCTCATGGCTTGGTCACTGGTCAAGCGATCAGTTTTGGCAGCGAGATCCGGTTCATTGAAACTGTGGTGAATGCCACCACGATTCGACTGAATGCACCATTTTCGGTTGCTCCCGCAACAGGTGCTCCGCTGAATCCCACGATTACCTACGCGCCGGCAACCCAGTTGCCGAGTGTGTCGATCTTCGACTACTGGAGTCCGGCGACGGCGGTCCAGCGAATTATAGCGGGGGCTTCGGTCGATGTGATGAAGATCAAAGTGAACGGTGATTATCATGAGTTCGAGTTTCAGGGGGAAGCGAGGGACCTGCTTGACAATACGTCCTTCAGTTCGGGCGTCGCGTCGTTGACTCAGTTTCCGGAAGAGCCGCCAGTGAGTGAGATTGGCTACCAAATCATTCCAGGCCATATCGGGCAGGTCTGGATGGGTGCGTCCCCGACACAATTCTATACCTTGACCGAGGCTGAAGTGGTCGTTCGAAACAACGTTGATATGCGGAAACGTGAGTTTGGGTTTGATGGGCCCCGCTGTTTGTCGGCCGGCGAACGGGAGGTCGGAATGAAATTCAGAATTCTGGAGCAAGACGACGCGGCGACCAAGGATCTGTATGCCGCTGGAAAGGCTCGACAGCCAATTTCGGTAATACTACAGCTCGGGCAAGAACCTGGTCAGCTGTGTGGGATTTACATGCCCAACGTCATTCCGGAGGTCCCTGAATTTGACGACCGAAACCCGAGGGTTGAGTGGTCCTTCGGGCTCAGTCAGGCAAACGGCTCGCTCGATGATGAGATCCGGATTGCATTTGCATAGGGAGATATCTACTTATGACTTACGAGAGTTCAGTAAAAAAACGATCAGCAACAATTCCGGATGTCACGTTCTCGGTTCGAAAGATGTCTCTGGCGGGGCGGATGGAGTTGGTGCACCGGATCCGGGTTGAAGGCGTGGCGTTGGCGTTTAGTGAGGCGGGGAACGAGCCGAGTGACAAGCTAAGGGCCACCGAAATTAACAGTTTGATCGAGTCTCTTTATGTCCGCTGGGGGTTGGTCTCTATCGAAGGGTTGGAGATCGACGGCGTTCCGGCCGATGCGGATCGGTTGATTGAAAGCGGGCCCGAGGAGCTGTGTCGAGAAATTGCCCAAGCGGTTCGGCAGGAATGTTTCCTCAGCGAGGAAGAGAGAAAAAACTAACAGTCGCCTTTCACTTTCAGTTCGCGAACCAAGCCGCGTGGAGGTGCGACGATTGCCGGAAACAGGGTTTGGAAAAGAAGCGGAAGTGCGGGTTTATTCAAGTTGAATCAGTCAGCCAGGCACCGGTCTGGCTGCGGGGAACGGTGGCGAGCACGGAGTGTCCGCGAAGTTACGTTAGCGCCGACAGTTTGAGCTGGCTGGAGGCGTTCCACGTTTGGCGACTCGGCGGTAAGGACGATTTGCGCCAATACTCAGCCAAAACCGTTGAGGCGATTTCGGTACTAGAGAGTGAGTTATTGAAGGAGCGAGAAAATGGCGTCCGATAATTACAGAAACGACATAGAGCGCTTGCTTACAAGCGGAGTTGTCGAAGCTAGTTCGACCAAGGATGTGCTGGCACCCGAGGGCATGACTCAGAGTCGGGAAGCGACCGAGCAGTTGAGTAAGCAAATAGCGGATTTAGTGCGGATTGCTCAGCGGCAGGTGGAGACGACCCAGGCGAATACTCAGGCGATGGAATCGGCATCCAAGGCAAGCCTAGCGACGGGGATGGGAGCTGAAGCGGCCAAGAGTGCCGGCAGCTATTTGCTGAAGGGCTTGACCTTAGGTCCTCTAATAGGAGGGGTGGCGAAGCTCTTTGGCGGAGGCGGAACTAAGGCTCCCGAGCCTGAACTGGAGCGATTCTCCCTTCCAGAGCCGATTCGGGCCGAGGCCGGGCTCTCGTCAAGCGGGCAGATGTATTCGATCACGAGGGGTAGTGGCGATCAGCCTCGCGTCGCAACTCCGATGTCGTCGGCTTCGGAGCCACAGACCCAGGCCGCTATCAATGGAGGCAGCGGGGCGGTTCAGAACATTACGGTCAATATTAGTGCGATGGACAGCAAGAGTTTCATGGACCGGAGCGATGATATCGCGCGGGCGGTGCGGGAAGCTATGTTGCACTCTCACTCGCTGAACGATGTGGTGAATGACCTATGAGCGACTTTCCTCTATTAAAGACTGGCGCGGTGATGCAGTACCCGGGGGAGCGGTCGCGGCTGTTCTCGACTGAGATCGTTCAGTTTGTCGACGGGAATGAGCAGCGATATCGGAACTACTCCAGCCCACTTCTGCGTTGGACGGTTCGGCTCGAGAATCTTGACGAAGAAGAGCTTGGGCGAATAGAGGCGTTCTATGCCCAGGAGCAGGGAGAATTCGGAACATTCTCGTTTACCGACCCTTGGGATGGAACTGAATATCCGGAGTGTCAGTTCGAAAACGAGGAGATACTGGCCGAGTTCCTCGAGTTTCACGATGGTCGTACGGATCTCAGAATTCGGCAGGTTCAGTAGGAGCGAGATGGCATTTTTTCCTCAATTGTCAACAGGTGTCGTTAGCCAGTATCCGCTTCGCCGGAGACAGGTATTCCGTTCGGTGGTGAATCGGATGCGCGATGGAAGGCAGCTCAAGGCGTTTGACGCCAGCAGCAGCGGGGTAGAGATTGAACTCGACCTGAACGGACTTACAGACGACGAGATAACTGGGTTAGAGCGGTTCTTTTCGGAACAGGAAGGCAGAAGGAATACGTTCGGATTCTTGGATCCTGCGATGAATCTGCTGCAGTGGAGCGAGGACTTCTCAAAACCGGTATGGACGCGAGGTCCATTGCTGAGCTTGAACGGGGCCGAGGAAGATCCTTGGGGCACGCAACGGGCGACGCGTTTGGCAAACACCGCAGTCGCCGCTCAGGCGATTGTGCAGGCAATTTCGGCCCCCGGGGGATACCGGTATTGCTTTAGCGTCTGGCTATCGGCGGCGGTACCGACGCTCGTGACAATGGTGGCGGCATCGGGCGGGTTTACTCAATCCGAGCAGGTTCAGGTCGGCGTGCAGTGGAAGAGGATTTCGCTCAGTGTGGAGCTTCCTTCCCCGACTGAATCGATTGGGTTCGGCTGGGAACAACCAGCAAATTCAATCCTTAAGGCGGTAGGGGCACAGGTAGATGCGCAGCCGGCGGCCGCGGGATACCGAAAGACAACGTCACGCCATGGCGTGTATTCGAAAGTACGATTTGCAGCCGATTCGTTTTCGCGGGTATCGCGAGGAGTTGACGACAACGGCACAAAACTCAAGTTACTTGCCCGCTTAGCGTAAGGCTGTGCGGCTATTGGACGAACCCTATGCTGACGATTCACGAGATGAAAGAGCGGGAGATTCTGGAAACACCAGTCCTGCTGTTTGACTGCGAACTTCGAAACGGCGAACACCTATATTGGGCCACCCATCAGGTGACGTTTGAGGGCAACTTATACGCCGCCAGACTAATAGAACATACTGGCTTCGACATAAGGGCCTACTCTGAGGACGGGATCGACACGTCGGCGAAGGTGAGTGTTGTGTTGGCGAACGCGGACTCGCGCTACTCCCAAGTGGAACGGAGCGTTGGATTCAAGGGATCGCGACTGACAGCTAGCTTCATCTTCTTCGATTTAGTGAGCGGCGAGGCCGCGACCGAAGCGATTACGATTTTTCGAGGGATGGGCAACTCTC
>JANODS010001443.1:0-1378 GCA_031412835.1 Acidobacteriota bacterium
GCCTCGACTCTGCCGGGCTCACAAGGCACTCTAACTGGGACCACAAAGAAGCGACGGCATCATAATCTACCGGATTGGTTAGGCGCTGAATCTTAGCTTGGAGGAATATCTGAATCGCGGGATTGCGTGGAAGCCCCAGATCCAGCGAGAATGGCCGAACAAGATCTGTAGATAACAGGACAAATGCGCGGCCCGCATTCCTCGTATTGAATTTCTGATCAAGGAATGGCGACATTCGCTGGTAGTGTCCACCAAAGAGGAGGGAAGAGAGACGGTAGCAAACGAATCGCCCGATATCCTCCGTAGGCAATGAGTAGGGCCAAGCTCGTTTGCGCGACCACGGCTTGAGTGGCTTGCTGAATCGTCTCCCTGCCCACGACGGGCTCTTCTAACGCATCAGTCGCGAATGTGGGACGATCTCCGCAATCATCGTCGCCCCATTCGTTCAATAGCCGACCGAGGGTCCTGCGCATGTTTTCGACTTGTTCTTTGTATCCTTTGAATGGATCAGAGCTTTCTGACATACCTCTCATCTGGCGTAGTCGATGCGCCAAGCCTTTGAATCCCTTGGTGCCCGACTCCCGCTGCGTATTTACCAAGTGATCCATCTTCTTGCGAAGTTCCTCACATGGATCGGAAGTCGGCGAATCCGGAATATAGGCCGCAGCGATATATCCGTCGTCTAGGGATAATTCCATACACCCGGCGGCTCCACACGGGCCGGTAAAGTATAACGAACCTTGAGTCGGGAGGTAAAGTGGGATAACAGTCGGATTACTACCCCCGTTAACCGTGATACTATTTCCTCCGGCCGCCACGTTTCCTGGGTTTGCTGGGTTGAAAGTCTGGCCCGGCTTGAGCGTGTAGTCTAGGCCAGAAGGGTCGTTTAGATTGACTGGATCGTTCCCCGAGTATACGAATCGCGGAAGCGACTCGGTCTCGCTCACCCTAAAGCTTCCGAGGTACGGATCACTACTCATAAACCGCCCAATCGCCGAATTGTAATACCGCTGATCCGCATAATCCAACCCCGTCTGATCCCGATGATACGTCCCGAACTTATTCCGATCCCCCGCTGTAGCGGCCCCCCTCTCCTCCCCATACGGCACGTAATCAAGCGTCTCCCCCCCGCCACTCCCATTCCCCCGCGCCAACACGCACCCCAGCCGATCCAGCACCACCGCCTTCCCGTTCTGCCAAAACGCCCGCCCCCCAAAATACACAACCTTACTCACGTAGCTCAGCGTCAACACCCCACTCCCAAACGTCGCCGAGTAAGTCGCCACCCGCGGCCCACCCACCCCAAAAAAAAATTAATGCTGCGCCCCCCACCCCCACTGTTTAGTGGGGGTGCCTGCCCCCATTTTTTACCCCCAAT
>JANODS010001444.1:0-2852 GCA_031412835.1 Acidobacteriota bacterium
GGCCGCCTCCAGGAACGCCGACCAACGTTTACCAGTTCCAGGACACGCCCGGAACCATGATCCGCATGGCTTATGACTTTACGCTGACCCCGACGCTTCTCGGTCGGGGCAACTTCGGCTACAACCGTTTCGGCAACCGCAACGAGAGCGCCTTCGTGGATCAGGATTGGCCCGCGAAGATTGGGCTTCAAAACGTTCCTGGCGTCCATTTTCCCGTGCTGAATTTTGCGGGTCTCCCTGAACAAGGCGGCGGCATCGGTTCGAACGGGCGACTCGGCTCCGGTAACCGTGGCGGCAGCTTCAATGGGTCCACCATCGGCCAGGTGGACTTCACGAAAGTGAGCGGCAAGCACAACTACAAATTTGGTTTTGAGAATCGCCGCTATTACTACAACACTCGTAACAAATCCGGTTCTGGCGACTTCAATTTCTCGCCCAATCAGACCGCCCTTCCGAACTTCAATACGGTAACCGGCCACAGTTTTGCCAGCTTCCTTCTGGGCGAGTATGGTTCTACCAACCGTGGTATCGCTGCCTCGAACTTCGGCCATCGCTGGCGCACCGCCGGCTTCTATTTCCAGGACGATTGGAAGATCTCCCGCAAGCTCACCCTCAACGTTGGAATCCGGTGGGAGATGGTCGGCGGGCTCATCGAAGTCGCCGGTCGCATGTCTGGCATTGACTTCAACCTGCCCAATACCGCCGCCGGTAACCGACCTGGAGCCCTCGCCTTCGCCGATGAACGTGGTGCCCGTGGCTTCCAGGATACTTACTATAAGCAGATTTCGCCCAAATTCGGCTTCGCCTACGCGATGAACAACAAGCTGGTTCTGCGCGGTGGTTACGGCATTAATAATACTCCCGCCATCTCGAACGGCTTTGGCTTCGGCGGCACCCTGGGCTACAACGGCAACCTCGTCGTCAACGCTTCCAACCGAACCATCCCGTTTGCCGAAGCATCGCTGGGCAACATCTCCAGCCCCTATCCGGACTTCGTCGGCACTCTACCCAACAAGTCCCCGACCCAGGCCAACGGGCAAGGGATCGACTACTACCCCGGCACCGGAAACCGCCTGCCCTACGTTCAAAATTGGAACTTCGGTTTCCAATACCAGCTCCCAGCCCAGACGGTGATCGAGATCAATTACGTAGGGAATAAGGGGACGCGCCTCATTGCCAAGGGCTTCTCGCAGCCGAACAATCTGCCTTTCACGGTCACCCAGCAGTACGGCGACATTCTGCCTCGTCCTTGGAACGCTTCGAGCCCCATTCCTGCTCCCTTCCCGGGCTTCGCCGGAACGAACCTCCAGGCCCTCCGCCCGTTGCCCCAGTTCACGGGAATCAACGACATCTTCCCCAACGTCGGCTTGTCGTCGTATAACTCGATGCAGCTCCAAGTCACCCGTCACTTCTCGAAGGGGCTCGCTCTTCTCGGTGCGTACACCTGGTCGAAGGCGATCGGCCTTACCGACGACGCTATTGAAGCTGAGAATGTGGCCGATGTCTTCAACCGCAACCTGGAACGCTCCATCACCAACTATCACTTCCCCCACGTCGTCAAGCTGAGCTGGATTTACGAACTGCCCATGGGTCCCGATAAGTTCATCAAGACGCGCGGCATTGTCGACAAGCTTATCGGCGGCTGGCAGCTAAGCGGGATTCAGAACTGGCGGAGCGGCAACGCGGTTGCCATCTCCACCGGAGGAATCAATCTTCCGACCGGAAATGCAGCTCGGCCAGACTATGTGGCCGGCACCAATATCATCGCCAACGCCGACGCCGGGATCAATTTCCGCGGCATCCCAGGCGGGACGGCTTACCTTAATCGAGCCGCCTTCACCAATCCGCCGATATTCAGCGGTGGCCAGAACGTGGTGCAGCGTCTCGGGACAGTCGGGCCGTACCTGCCCAACATTCGCAATCGTCACTTGGTTACCTTCGATGCCAGCGTTCAGAAGTTCTTCAAGTTCGATGAAGTGCGGAACATCCAGCTCCGCGGCACGTTCCTGAATGCGTTTAACTGGGCCGGGATAGGCGGTTTGAACTCCAACATCACCAGCCCGTTCTTCGGCCAGTACACCGGCCAACAGCTCGGGCCGCGCAACATCGAAATCGCCCTCCGCTTTACGTTCTAAGTGCGACGGCTGTTTCTCTACCTCCTCACTGCCCGGGTCTTCGCGGACCCGGGCAGTGCTGCTTGTGCCCCCTGTCACGCCGATATCGTGAAGCGCTACGCCCTCACTGGCATGGCCCGCGCTAGCACCGCCGACTCGCTCGGCTCCGGCTCCATCGGCAAAAGCTATATAGCATTCATTGACAACTTCCTCGTCCAAACTCCCCGCTCCTTTTTCGCCAAAACCAACTCGTTCGGCCTCTCCCCCGGCTTCCCCGACGCCCAAACCTATCGCCCCGTCGAAGAACCCTGCCTCCAATGTCACGCGACCGGCGTCCGCCTCGTAAAAGGAACCCAGAACCAATACCCGAATCCCCCCTTCGCCGAACCTGGCATCGGCTGCGAGCGCTGCCACGGCCCGGCCGAGGCCCACGCGGTCAACCCCGCCAAGCTAAGCCCAGAACGCCGCGACAACGTCTGCGAACAGTGCCACCTCACCGGTGCCGCCAAGGTCACCCGCGCCGGTAAGAATCCCTACGACTATCGCCCCGGCGACAAGCTCTCCGACTTCGTCGCCATCTTCGTCGAATCGTCAAAAAACAACGCCACCGACCACGTCGAACAGCTTTCGGAAAGCGCCTGCAAGCAGGGCGCGGGCGACAAACTTTGGTGCGTCACCTGCCACGACCCCCACGGGGGGCTAAAGCCCAACGCCTGCCAAACCTGCCACACACTCGAC
>JANODS010001445.1:0-1944 GCA_031412835.1 Acidobacteriota bacterium
GCCGACGGGCCCGACCGCATGCTCTTCACAACCCTCGATAACCTCATCGCCGCCAAGCGCGTTCCCGTCATGATCGCCGTATCGATCGCCAACGGTAGCGGCGACGCCCAAGGCAGCCAGCGCGGCCTCGAATACGATACGATGTCCGGCCTCTACGCCCAGTTCGTCGAAACCGAAGTCCTCCCCCTCGTCGAGCAAAAAGCCAACGTCAAACTGACGAAGGACCCCGACGCCCGCGCCACCATGGGCTGCAGCTCCGGAGCCTCCGCCGCCATGGCCATGGCCTGGTATCGAACGGATCTCTATCACCGCGTCCTCAGCTTCTCCGGCACCTACGTCTATCAGCAATGGCCCTACAATGCCGAAACCCCGCACGGCGCCTGGGACTTCCACGAGTCCATCATTCCCAGCAGCCCCAAGAAGCCCCTCCGCATCTGGATGCACGTCAGTGATCGAGACAATCTAAGCACCCGAGCCGACTACCACGACGGGGTCCTCGCCAACGAGCGCATGGCGAAGGTGCTCACCGCCAAAGGCTACCCCTATCAGTTCGTCTTTGCCCGCAACGCGTCCCACTGCGACCGCTCCGTCAAAGCCCAAACCCTCCCCCTGGCCGTCGAGTACGTCTGGCAGGATTACCCAAAGAAATAGAGTCGACAACGCCCGCTCACTTCCTCAGGATCTTGTCCATCGCCCTTCCCTTGGCCAGCTCATCCACCAGCTTGTCCAGGTAGCGGACCTGTTGCATGAGCTTATCCTCGATCTCCTCCACCCGATAGCCGCAGATCACGCCGGTAATCTTGGAAACATTCGGATGGATCCGTGGTGCCTGCGCGAAGAAACTCTCGAAGTCGACCCTCTTGTCGATCTGCTGTTGCAGCGTCTCTTCATCGTAGCCCGTGAGCCAGTGGATGACGGCATGAACCTCCTCCTTCGTCCGACCCTTTTTCTCCGCCTTATTGATGTAATGAGGGTAGACACTCGCGAACGCCATTTTGAATACTCTCGTGTTGTCCATGGAATCCTTTCGGCTCGAAGTTTAACGCCGACAAACCGGGGTCGCCCGTTGCCGTTAAACAGATCAGCTCGGCCATCTTCTGGCCTCCACATCATCGTAGCCGACGGCGAGCAAGTTCTGATTCCTCGATCTACCCTCCGTTTGCACCAGAGTAGAGTTGCAAAGGAAACCGCGAACGAGTCCCCGGCGGCCGGGTGGACACCCGTCACGATGTGAAGGCTCCTACCTTTGTACACAGCCGACGTCAGGTGATCACGCGCTCATATTCGTCATGTGAACCGATCCAGAACCACGGGGAGAGGTCCCCCTCGCTCTATCTCGCCCCATAGCTTGCGCTTCTACTGCTAACGAGCTATCATAGATAGAAGCGAAAGGCATAAATCAATGACCCCTCAAAAATCAGACCTCCCCCAAGGCACCCTCGACCTCCTCATCTTGAAGACCGTCGCCCTCGGCCCCGTCCATGGCTACGCCATCGCCCAACGCCTCCAGCAAATCTCAAAAGACGTCGTCCAAGTCCCCGGCGGCTCCCTTTACCCCGCCCTCCACCGCCTCGAAATCCGCAAACTCCTCGCCGCCGAATGGGGGCAAACCGACTCTGGCCGCGAGGCCAAATTCTACCGTCTGACGCCCACCGGACGAAGCCACCTCGAAGCCGAATCAGCCAGTTGGAAACGGCTCTCCGAAGCCGTTGGCTTGATCCTCGGCACACCGGACGGTACCCCATGAGCAACTGGTGGCGGCGGCAAGAACATGAAAACGATCTAGACAAAGAACTGCGCTTCCACACCGAAGAGCGAGTCGCGGATCTAAAGCGTTCCGGCCTTACCGAAGCCGAAGCCCGCCGTCAGGTGCGCACCGAGTTCGGCGGCCTCGATCAAGTCAAGGAAGTCTGCCGCGACGCGCGCGGCACCCGCTGGATGGAG
>JANODS010001446.1:0-4565 GCA_031412835.1 Acidobacteriota bacterium
TGACCTTGCAGCAGACGCAGCCGTTCGGGTAACGCAAATCGCGCCGAAGGCGCCGTCGCTTGGGCCCAGGCTCCAGCCTGAGCGATGCTGATCACAAGAAGCAATAATCGAAGTGGATTCAAAGTAGACACGGGTTCTCCAGGGTGTAAACAAACTACAAATCCCGAGTCTAAAGACGTCTTATTGCGCCATCACGAACATCGCGTGACGGATCGATTACTTTCGCGCCGCCTCAAATCCAATGGTTACTCCGATCTCATCGCCCACCACCACCCCGCCCGTCTCAATCATTTTGTTCCATAGCAAACCAAATTCTCGCCGGCTCAACTTCCCCATGGCGGTCGCGCTAATCCTATTCTCTCCGCTCGTCTGGAGCTTCTCCAAATCGAGGGTAATCGGCCTTGTCACCCCGTGCATCGTCAAATTCCCCAGTACCTTTACAATCTCTCCCTCCTTCCAAACTTTCGTGCTCGCGAAGGTCATCACCGGGAATTTCGCCACATCGAAGAAGTCCGCCGACCGCAAATGCGCATCCCGTTTCGGCTCCCGCGTGTCGATTGTGCCCACGTCAATCGTTGCTTCCACTTTGCTGGCCGCCAGGTTCGCCGTGTCATAGATCACCTTCCCCGTCACCTTGCTCAACTGCCCTCGGACGGTGTTCACCATCATGTGCCGCACCGTAAACGAAGCCCCGGAATGCGCCGAATCAATCGTATACTCGGCCGCCGCCATCGGCAACGCCATCGCCAGAACTAGAAACAATTTCATCACTGTCTACCACTATATACTCGCCCTCCATGGGCACGGGATGCAAAGCTCGTTCGCCAAACAGTTCGCATTCCTCGCCCGCGGGCACAATGTCATCGCCATTGAACAGTTGGGCCACACCGCTGACTTTCCCACGGCCCTTCTCGTCAACTTCGCTATCGCCAACACCGACCTTATCGGCTGGAGCGACGGCGGCCAGCCCACCCCGGGCTCGTCCGCTGAGTCGCCGCTTCCGGCGTCGGCCTCGGTGCGCCCCGCCACCGCCCCGACTGGTTTAACCCCGTTTTGCCCGATATCCTCGATCAAAAATAAACGTTCGCTCATAACCCCGCGGCCTAACTGCGATAAAATCCAGCAAAGCTCTATGCCCGTACTTCTGGTCTCGCTGCTGCTCTTCACCGCCTCCCTCTTCGCCCAATCCAGCGCCGGAGGCGGCTCCATCCAAGGCACCGTCAAGGACCCCACCGGCGCCGTCCTCCCCGGTGCCAAACTCGCCATTCGCCACCTCGATTCCGGCCGTGTCACCAACACCGTCGCCAACGCGGAAGGCTTCTTCGTCACCCCCCCGCTCAACATCGGGGCGTACAAAGTCCGCGTCGAAATGGCCGGCATGAAAGCCTGGGAAGGCGATCTCAATCTCGAAACCGGGCGCGTCGCCGTCATCGACCCCGTCCTCCTCCCCGGCCAAGTCACCGAAACCGTCGTTGTCACCGATTCCATTGCCCTCGTCAACACCACCGACCCCACCGACGCCTCCACCCTCGACTCCCAGCGCATTAAAGAACTCCCCATCAACGGCCGCAATCTGAACACGCTCCTCGCCAACGTCACCCCCGGTGTCGAAGATGCCGACGGCGCCGGCGGCTCCATCCGCGTCTCCGGTCTCATGTCTTATTCGACTGATTACGTCCAGGACGGTGCCGCCGCCAACAACCGCGAATTCGGCGGTTCAGCCAACCTCCAAGGCCTCGAATCCATCGGCGAAGTCCGGG
Organism: Acidobacteriota bacterium; assembly: GCA_031412835.1. Taxonomy (GTDB): domain Bacteria; phylum Acidobacteriota; class Terriglobia; order Bryobacterales; family Bryobacteraceae. The sequence continues at coordinate 1,761 of JANODS010001446.1, forward strand.
TCGAAACCAGTACTTCCTCCGCCAAATACACCCGCCCCACCTCCGTCATCGTCTCCACCAAATCGGGCTCCAACCAACTCAAACTCGCCGTCTTCGAAACCCATCGCAATAACGGCTTCGGCGTCGCCCGCGCCCGTCAGGACGTCTTCCTCGATGGCCGCCCCTTCCAAACGCCCAAGCTCATCCGCAACGAGTTCGGCGGCTCAGTCGGCGGACCCATCGTCATTCCGTCCTTCGGCACCAACGGCCGCAGAACCCTTTACAACGGCAAAAATCGCAGCTTCTTCTTCTTCACCCGCGAAGGCAGCGAGTGGGTCCAAGGCGTCACCCGCGACTTTCGCGTCCCCACCGCCGCCATGCGCGTCGGTGATTTTTCCGCCCTCGCTGACGCCCAGGGCCGCCGCATCGATCTCTACGACCCCCTCACCACCCGCGTCGAAGAGACCCCCGCCGGCCGCCTCGTCACCGTTCGCGACCGCTTCCCCAATAATCAGATTCCCCTGAATCGCCTCAACCCCTTCACCAAGCGGATCTTCGACATCACCCCGATGCCGACCGACATCACAAATCCAATCGCTTTCTCGAACCTCCGCATGGCCATCCCCGCCGGTGCCTACCCCAACCTCAGCGACTCCCCCACCGTCCTCCGCGTTGACCATCGCTTCACCGAAAACGATAGCTTCTTCGTCAAAGTTAACGGCGGAACCCGCCAATCGCACTTCCTCGGCACAGCCGGTAACAACGGTCCCCCCACCCTCAATAATGAAGCTAACGTCACCTATAACCCCGTCACCGGCAAGTCCATCGCCCTCAGTTTGATTCACACGTTCTCCCCCGGCTTCTTCGTCGAAACTCTCGCCAATCGCACGTGGCAGCTTTCGGTTACCGTCACCGGCCCCGAACAGAAGAACTGGTCGAAGGAGTTCGGCCTCCCCAACCCCTATGGCGAAATCGGCTGGCCGAACATCACCGGCACCGGCCTCACCAACTACAACCTCATCGAAGGCGACAACCGGCGCCAGTTGTACAGCATGATCTCGAACATCGAGCAGAACTACAGCCTGATTAAAAAGCAGCACAGCTTCGCCTTCGGCTTCCGCGCTCACGACGAAAAGCAGCATCTCCTCCCTGACCAAGGTGCCATCTCCGGCTCGGTCACCTACAGCGCACTCTCCACCGCGCTCGAATCCCCCACCCTCGGCACCACCATCAACCCCGGCACCACCCCGCAGACCGGCCACGAAATGGCCGCCATGTTCCTCGGCATCGCCGGCCAGTACAGCGTAGGGCTGAAGCGCGGCATCATGCGCGTCCGCGAAAAGAACTACGGCATGTACGTCCAGGACAGTTGGCGCGTCTCCCGCCGTCTCACCCTTACCCCCGGCGTCCGCTGGGATATCAACCCCGCCTTCACTGAGAAAGATAACCAGCTCACGGCCTTTGACCTGAAGAGCAAATCCATCCAACTCCCAGAACCGCTGCAATATTACTACGACCGCGGCTTCACCACCCCTACCGTCGTCAACAACTTCGAACGCGTCGGCATGTCGTTCCGGAGCTCCGAAGAACTCGGCAAGTCGAAACAACTCTTCCCATCAAACTACTTCGATATCGGCCCTCGCCTCGGCTTCGTCTACAGCCTCACCGAAGGTAACAAGCCCCTCGTCATTCGTGGCGGCTACGGCCTGTACATCTCCGCCGTGCCCATGCGCACGCTCCTCGCCCAGTTCTCCGGGCTCGCCCCCTTTCGCGCCAACTACACCTACAATCCCAACTCCGCCGCCCAAAGCCCTGACGGCATCCCGAACTATCAAATCCGCAACGTGCCGGATATCTACACGGGCATCAACAGCGCGAACGTCATCGACGTCAACAACCCCACCTCGCTCGGACGCGGCCAAGGCGTCGTCGCCATGGACGGCGCTCAGCCCAGCCTCCGCATCCACGAATGGAACCTCGCCCTCGAAAAGCAACTCGCCCCGTCCACCGTCATTCGCCTCACCTATAAAGGCAAACGCGGCGTCAACAGCGACCAGCTTTTCAACATTAACGCCCAGGCCACCGACTACATCTACTACCTAACCACCGGTCGTCCACTCCCCGCCGGCGAGTTCTCCGGCGTTCTCCGCCGGCCAGTTGATCAGAACGCCTACACCGATATCCGCATCCTGCAGCGCACTGGCTTCCTCAACTCCGCCACCTGGGCCCTCGAACTCGAACGCCGCTTCAAGAACGGCATCGGCTTCCAAGCCTTTTACACCCTAACCAACTCGCTCCGCCTCGCCGGCAACTCCTTCCGCGACGACGTAGCCCCCTCCCCCTCCTCCTTCCTTCCCGGCACCGTCCCCACCGATTTCAAGGCGCTCAACCGCTTCCTCTTCTACGACCGCGACACCGGCGTCCCCAAACACCGCATCCGCTGGAACTGGAGCTACGATCTCCCCTTCGGCAAAGGCAAGCCGCTCCTCAGCAGCTCCCGGGGCTGGATGCAAGCCCTGATCGGCGGCTGGCACATGCGCGGCACCGGCACCGTAGTCAGCTCCTGGTACGCCATGCCCACCAGCAATTGGGGCGAAATGGGCAAGTTCGAAGTCTACGGCAACAAGCAAAAAATTCTCGACTGTCGAAGCACGCCCGCACTCTCGACGGACACTAAAGATGAGCGCTGTATTGAAGGACATCTCTGGTTTAACGGCTACATCTCAGAACGATTCATCAACAGCCGCAACGCCGCCGGCCTCCGCAACGGGGTCTTTGGGCTGCCCGAGAACTACAAGCCCGCTCAAAAGCCCATCAACCCCTGGC
>JANODS010001447.1:0-4552 GCA_031412835.1 Acidobacteriota bacterium
TACCTTCCCATGGCGGCCTTCTCCCTCGCCGCCGCCTACCTTCTACCCCCCCGCGCCGTCCCCATAATAATCCTCCTCCTCGCCCTCCTCTCCGGTGCCCGCGCCCTCGTCTGGCGTAGCGAAGCCGACCTCTGGCGGGAAGCTTCCGCGGCGGCTCCCGAAAAGCTCCGCCCCCGCCTCCAACTCGCCCGCCTCGCCCCCCCCGCCGAGTCACTAATCATCCTCGCCGCCGCCGAACAAATAGCGCCGGGCGATCCCGCCATTGCATCTTTGAAAGGGAAAGCCTACTTGCAACAAGGGGATGCCCCCCGAGCCCTGGCGGAGTTTGGCAAAGCTTTGGCGCGGCAGCCCAAAGATCCCAAAGCGATGGTAAATCGCGGAGTCGCCCTCGAAGCCCTCGGCCAATCCGAGGCCGCCATAGCCGACTTCCTCCGAGCCCTCGAGCGCGACCCCTGCCAACCCCAAGCCCGCGAGAATTTGTTGCGACTAGGCGGAACTCTACCGCCATGCGTACCTACCAACTAACCTGTCAAATGCTCGTCCCCAAGCCCCTGGCCGAAGTCTACAAAGTCTTCGAAAACCCCTACAACCTCAAGAAAATCACTCCGCCCTGGCTCAGCTTCTCCGTCTCCTCGAAAGACAAGGTCGTCATGCGCCAAGGTGTCGAAATCGACTATCGCTTCCGATGGTTCGTCATCCCCATGCGCTGGCGAACCCTCATCTCCGCTTATAACCCGCCGCATAATTTCGTCGATGAGCAGATCCGCGGCCCCTACGTCCTCTGGCGCCATCGCCACACCTTCGAGGCAACGCCCGACGGCACCCTCGTCAAGGACACCGTCGACTACGTTCTCCCCTTCGGGCCACTCGGATCCTTCGCCCATTGGCTTATGGTCAAAGCCCAACTCATAATGATCTTCCGCTTCCGCCAAAAAGCCCTCAACGAACTCTGGGGCGGCCAAGCGAAAATCTCAGCCCCTACGGTGCGGTGACCACGAACTTAGGCGTCAAAAATTGCCAATCCGGAATCTCGTACGCCCGCAGTTTGGTCGTCGCCGTCCCGGTCCCCTGGGCCACTTCGTAAGGTCCCAAAGACTTCACTTTCACCGGGAACTCCACGATCAGACTGCCTTTCGCATAGAGACCAACCTGCATCTCCAATCCCGCGATATCGGCACCCCCATGGTTCACGATCACCATCTGCACCGTCAATTTCTGGTTCTTGTCCTCGCGGATCCGGAACCCGGTCACTTCGATGTGCTTCGACAACGGATTCGTCTTCTCTCCATTCGCATCGAGCAAAGTCGATTTTGCCGGAGCCCCAGCCGACTCCTGCGCCGCTCGAGAGGACGGCAGCAGATACGTGTAGGCTGCGTACCCCAGCCCCAGCAACCCAACCGCCACCAGGCCAACCACCAGAATCGGATTCAGGCCCGCCCTCACTTCAGGTTCCGGTGCCGCGTAGGCGCTATGGATCGGTTGCGGAGCCACCGGCGGCGTCTGATATTGTATAGGTTGGGGTGCTGGTTGCTGATAGACGGGTGCTGGCGCAGCCACCGGAATTGGCACGACAACCGGCGCCGGAGCAGGCGCGACCGCGGCTACCGGAGCCGCAACCGGCTCCACCGCCGGCGGCGCAGCCGAACGCGGCGCACAACGCGGACAAACACTCATTGATGGCGGCACTTCAGCGCCACATTGCGGGCAGATCCAAGTAAACATATCTCTACATCAGAGTACGACATGCAAGCCATTCAAGTTACAGAGAACATTCAAAGCATCGCCTTGCTCCCCGGCAGCTTCCATCCCATCACCACCGCCCACCTCGAACTCGCCCGCACCGCCTTGCAGTGGGCCGACCGCGTCCTGTTCGTCCTCCCCCGCTCATTTCCCCATAAATCCTACGATCAGGTCACTCTCCAGGACCGTCTCGATCTCATCCGCATGGCGATCGACAATCCCCGCATGGAAGCCGCCGTCACCGAAGGCGGTCTCTTCATCGAAATGGTCCGCGAATGCCGCCGCCGCCTCCCGGCCCTCGAAAAAATCTACGTCGTCTGCGGCCGCGACGCCGCCGAAAGAATCGTCTCGTGGGAGTACGATGGCATCGAACCGATCGACCAGCAACTCCGAGAATACGAGCTCTTGGTCGCCGCCCGCAACGGCCAATATCGCCCGCCCGCTCACCTGGCCGCGCACATCCACACCATGCCCCTCGGCCCCGGTCTCGAAGAAGTCTCCGCCACCGCCCTCCGCGAAAAAATCCGAAATGGCGGTGACTGGGAACAGTACACCCCGCCTGCCATCCGCGAAAGAGTCCGCGAGCTTTACGGCCATTCGTAACCTTTCCCGCCCCGCCGGCGAACCCCCAGCATGCTACCGCTTGCCGTATCCATCCTCGTCGAACTCTTCACCTCCCAAGGCTGCTCCAGTTGCCCCCCGGCCGACCGCGTCTTGGCCCAACTCGATCAGCAACCCCTCCCCGGCATCGAGTTCGTCGTTCTCAGCGAACACGTCGACTACTGGAATCGCCTGGGCTGGAACGACCCCTACTCCTCCGCCGCCCTCACAGACCGCCAACAGCGTTACGGCCAACGCTTCTCCCTCGACGGCGTCTACACCCCCCAAGCCGTCGTCCACGGCCAAACCCAACTCGTCGGCAGCGACTCCGCCAAGCTCCTCGCCGCCGCCCGCCAAGCCGCCGCCAAGCCCCAAATTTCCCTAACAATTACCGACTTCGAACGAGCCAACGGCCGCATCAAAGGCCGCGTCGCCGGAGCCATCCCCCCGAAGGCCACCCTCTTCGCCGCCCTCGCCTCCGACCCCGCGCCCACCGCCGTCCCTCGAGGCGAAAACTCCGGCCGCCAACTCGCCCACGTTGCCGTCGTCCGCCGCCTCGTTAACCTCCACCCCTCCGGCCACTTCGATCTCGAAGACCTCCCCGGCTCGACCCGCCTCGTCGTCTTCCTCCAATCGCCCCACCAGGGCGAAGTCCTCGGCACAGTCCAACGCCGCCTCAATTAACCCTTGATATTGCGCCTCGTTCGTACTAACGTATTAGTATGAACGAGGCCGCGGCACCCCTCACCCCTCAAGAACTCGAAATCATGAAGGTCGTCTGGCAGGTCGGCTCCGCCACCGTCCGCGGCGTCTACGAGCAACTCCTCGAACACCGCCGCATCGCCTACACCTCCGTCATGACCATGATGAACGTGCTCGAACGCAAAGGCCACCTGCGCAAAGCGATGCACGACAAAGCCTTCGTCTACACCCCCACCGCCCCCCAAAAACGCGTCCTCGGCTCCATGGTCGGCGAGTTTATAGACCGCGTCTTCAACGGTGCCGCCACGCCTCTCCTTCAGCATCTCATCGACGAGGAACGCCTCACCGACAGCGATTGGAAAGAGATCCAACGGCTCGTCAAACAACGCAAGGGAGCCAAATCATGACCGCCCCCCTCTGGCTCTCGAACCTCACCGCCTGGTGGCTCCAAGCGGCCGTCCTGCTCGTCATCGGCATCGCCGCCGCTCACGTGCTGCTCCAACGCGCTCCCCAACTCCGCCTCCGTTTTTACCATCTTCTCCTCCTCTCGACCCTCCTCCTCCCCCTCCTCGAACCCAGGCAACTCCTCCCCCCACCGCCCCCCGAATTCGCCTTTTCAGCCGCACCAGCAATGCCTGTACCCGTCAAAGTCACCCCCCTCCCCACTCCATTTGACTGGCCCCAAGCCCTCCTCGCCCTGCTCATTCTCGGAGCCTCCGCCCGCCTCGTCTGGCTCGTCCTCGGCCTCTTCCGCCTCCGCCGCTGGCGCAACCAAGGCGAAGCCCTCACTGTCGAAGGCATCCCGTCCACGGTCGACATCCGCCTCGTCGACGGCCTCCGCTCCCCGGCCAGTTTCGGTTGGCGAGCCCCTGTCATCCTCCTCCCCCGCGATTGGCCCGATGGCCCTCTCCGCCACTTTGCCATCCTCCACGAACTCCAACACGTCCTCCGTCGAGACTGGCTCTACTGCCTCGGCGAACAAATCATCGGTGCCCTCTTCTGGTTCCACCCCGCCGTCTGGTGGCTCCTCTCCCGCATCCATCTCAGCCGCGAACAAGCCGTCGACGCCTCCGTCGCTGATCTCGATCGCGATCAGTATCTCGCCGCTCTGCTAACCACCGCGGGCCTCCCGGACACCGCCGCCTGGCCCGCTCCGTCCTTCCTATCCCGTCGCCACCTCCTAGCCCGCGTGGCGCACCTAACCCATCAGGAGACCCCCATGTCGATCACTCGTTTAACCGCCGCCACCTGCGCCGCCCTCGCCTTCACCGTCGCCGCCCTGACCATCGCCGCCACCCAATTCCCCCTCCGCGCCCAAGCCCCCACCTCCGGCTCCGTCGTCCTCGATCTCACCATCAATGACAAAGGCGAAGTCGAGGATATCCGCGTCGTCAGCGGCCCCCCCGAACTCCGCCCCCGGGCCCGCCAAAACGCACGGCGATCAAACTACCCCCCCCTCCCCCGCTGCCGGCAACTCAAGCGCGCCGTCCCCGAACAATCCTCGGGCCTG
>JANODS010001448.1:0-1910 GCA_031412835.1 Acidobacteriota bacterium
CGCACGAGTCTCCTGCCGCACATCAAGCGCAACATCAACGACAACGCCCGCGAGTTCGAATCCTTCCGTTTGTTCGAAATCGGCAAGGAAATCCATGATCGTGGCCGCGACCTCCCTGAGGAGATTCCGCATCTGGCCGCCGTCACTTTCGCCAAGCACGGCGACGGCACCGCCAGCCTCTTCGAACTCAAACGCCTCGCCGGAACCATCGCTGTCGGCTGCACGCTTGAGCCCGCCACGGCCCACGCCTACGAGCACCCATTCCGATCCGCCGTCGTGTTTTTTCGGAACGAACCCATCGGCCGTCTGTTCGAATTCCATCCCTCGGCGGTTGAGACCGGCCGCGCGGCGGTCCTATATCTCGACCTCGTCAAGCTCCAGGCCCTCCGCCCGGAGACCGGCAAATACCGTCCGCTCCGCCGGTTCCCCACAAGCGCCTTCGACCTCACTGTCGTTGCTGATCCCCGCGAACTGGCCGGCCGCGTCCTCAAACTCATCGAGCCTCTCGCCGGCCCCCAAGCGCTGAAGGTGCAGTATCTTTACGACTATACGAGCGAGAAGGGACGCAGTATGACCTTCCGGATCACGGTCGGAGCCGCTGACCGGACGTTAACCAGCGAGGAAGTTACGACGACCCGAGCCGCCATCATTGCCGGCCTCGAAGCCACCGGTTTAACGGTTCAGTCTTAGAGTAAATCGCCGACTCGAACTTCGCGCTCCGGAGCCGCCAGCGTCGCTACGCGCTCCTCTTCCCCGAACGTGACGACGGACTGATACTGCCCCTCGACCGGCTCACGATGAACAATCAACTGCCGCCCGTCAACATCGAGCACCCAATACTCGACAATCCCCGACCGCGCATAAAGCCGAGCCTTGATCGTCAAATCGAACTCCAAAGTCGGTATCGAAACCTCAACGATGAGTCGCAAATCTTCTGGCTCGGCAAAATTCGAAAACTCCAGTGCGGAGCGGACGAGCACGGTGAGGTGAGGCTCTGGTTCGTTTGTGGGGTGATCTTCCGGCCGAAGATTCGTCGGCGCCCCGTGGATCACCATCATGTCTCCGAAGCAGCTTCGCAGCCAGGTGGCCAGAATCGTGATCGCTCGAACCTGCGGATGACTCTTCCGGTGCTTGACGACCAACTCCCCATCAATCAATTCGTATCGCTCTGGGTCCTCAAGCTCAACCCAGTCCGCCCGCGTCCACACTTTAGGTTGCGGAGTTATAGTAAATCTCCGACCCGCATGTTCTGATCCGGAAACGCCAGCGTTGCCACGCGCTCCTCTTCGCTAAACGCAACCACCGACCGATACCTCCCGTCGACCGGCTCTCGGTGGACAATCATCCGCCGCCCGGCAAGGTCTAGCACCCAGTACTCGGCAATCCCCGACCGCGCGTACAGCCGAGCCTTAGTCGTCAGATCTAATGCCAGCGAAGAGCCGGAAACCTCCGCAACCAATCGCAAATGTTCCGGGCGGGCTAGCCCCGGAATTTCGACGAACGAACGATTCAGCACGATGGCATCGGGCTCGGGCTCGTTTGTTGGGTTGTCCTCTGGACGAACGTCGATGGACACTTCCTGCGCGACGAGCCTCGACCCATAGACGATACGAAGCCATTCAACAAGAAGCATGACCGCATGGTTATGGGGCGATTTCTTTCCCATCTTCAGTATCAACTCCCCCTCAATCAGTTCGTACCGCTCCGCCTCAATCAACCCCTCCCTCTCTAACACCACGCAATCCTCCCGCGTCCACAATTTATGCGGTAGCGTCGGCGCGTCCATCACGGCTTCGAGTAAAGTCGGCATACTCCAATTATGCCTCCAAAATTTTTGTACTGGTTGGACTATAAGCCGGTTTCTGTACTCTGCTTGCGCAGGCGGCAGTCATTCGTCTCGACCTGTTATT
>JANODS010001449.1:0-11359 GCA_031412835.1 Acidobacteriota bacterium
GAGCCGAAGCCGGGCTCTAGCGGTCCGCTGCAATAAGCAGGCCGCCGGCCGAGTCGGTGCGAAACCTCCAGCCGGGGGGGATGAAGGTGGTCGAGCCGTAGTCGAGGACTAGGGCGGGGCCGGGCGTCGCTTCGGCGGAGATCTGATTGCGCCGCCAGGTGGGGACGCTGCGGAATTTGCCGTCGACCCAGATGCGTCGAGAACTGGGCTGGGCTAGTTGACGGCCGGGGTGGCGGAGCTTGGGGGGCTTTACCTTGACGATGGAGCGGAGGCGGACGGTGACGACTTCGATGGTTCGGCCGGGGATTTGGTAGCCGTACATTTTTTCGTGGGCGGCGGCAAAGGATTGGGCGAGGCGTTTGGACCAGGGGATGGTGAGTTCGTAGCTCTGGCCGGCATAGCGGACGTCGGCGTAGCGCTCGAGTTTTCCGGGGGCGGCTTGGGATTCGAGAAAGGCGAAGGCGGCTTCGTAGTCGGTGCGGCCGAGGACGCCGGCGGCGGCGTCGCGGACGTTGTCGGCGAGGAGCATGCCAAGGGCCGAGAGGGCACCGGCGAACTGGGGGACAAGGACTTGGGTGATGCCGAGAGAAGTGGCGATTTCGCAGGCGTGGAGGCCCCCGGCACCGCCGAAGGCGAGGAGGGTGAATTGTCGGGGGTCGTAGCCGCGTTCGACGCTGACGGCGCGGATGGCGCGTTCCATGCTGGCGTTGGCGACGCGGATGATGCCGGCGGCTCCGGCTTCGAGGCCGAGGCCTAGAGAGGCCACCGCGGTGGCAGCACGGGCGGGATCGAGGGGGAGCGTCCCGCCGGCTAGTTGGTCGGGGGCGATGCGGCCGAGGACGACTTGCGCGTCGGTGACGGTGGGGCGGAGGCCGCGACCGTAGCAGGCGGGGCCGGGATCGGCACCGGCGCTTTCGGGGCCGACGCGGAGGAGGCCGCCTTCGTCGATGCGGGCGAGGGAGCCGCCGCCGGCACCGACGGTGTGGATATCGAGCATGGGGACGCGGAGGGGGAGGCCATCGACGTAGGCTTCGACGGTCATTCGGGGGGTGCCTTCAGAGAGGGAGACGTCGGTGGAGGTGCCACCCATGTCGAAGCCGAGGATGCGGGTGATGCCAGAGGCCTTGGCGGCTCCGACGGCCCCGATGACGCCGCCGGCGGGGCCGGAGAGGATGGTGCGGACGGGGTGGCGGCGGGCTTCTTCAGCGGAGATGAGGCCGCCGCTCGACTGCATGATTTGCACGGGGCGGCCGAGGGCACCGAGGTAGGAATCCATGAGGGGGCCGACGTAGGCGTTGACGACGGTGGTGGCGGCGCGCTCGTATTCGCGGAACTCGGGGGCGACTTGATGGGAGACGGAGAGGAAGAATTCGTCGGCGAGGGCGTCGGCGACGAGGCGTTCGTTGGCGGTGACTTGCCAGCCGTGGAGGAAACAGATGGCGACGCTTTTGACGCCGCTGCGGCGGAGAGCGAGGCGGAGGCGTTTGAGTTCGGCGGGGGAGGGGACGAGGGCGACGGTGCCATCGGCGTGAGCGCGTTCGCGAACGCCGTAGCAATCGGCATCGGCGACGAGGAAGCGGCGGGGGGCGGGGGAGAGGTTGTAGAGTTCGGGGCGGTTTTGGCGACCGATGAAGAGGAGGTCCTCAAAGCCGGCGGTCGAGACAAAGGCGGTGCGGGCGCCTTTGCGTTCGAGGAGGGCGTTGGTGGCGACGGTGGAGCCGTGGATGACTTCGACGTCGCGGCCGGCGATGCCGGCGAGGATTACCGCGGCGGGGTTGCGGGGGTTGGAGGGGAGTTTGAAGCTTTCGAGGCGGCCGTCGTCGTGTTGGATGACGAAATCCGTGAAGGTTCCTCCGGCGTCGATTCCGATGCGCATTAGCGGTTGGGCCGCTCCGGGAGAGGGATGTTTTCGGCTTGGAAGCGGGCGAGGATGGCTTTGACGAGTTGGGCTTTGACGAGACCGGAGCCGAGTTGGCGTTCGACCTGGAAGGCGAATTTGAATTGGAGATGGGTGGGGGTGATGCCGGGGTCGGCGAGGAGGAGGGGGGGCGAGTCGGCGAGGACGCCGGGGAGGATGCTGGCGACTTCCATGCAGATTTGTTCGACGAGGGCGAGGTCGGCGGAGTGGGCGACGAGGATGGGGATGGAGGCGCCGACGCGGGTTTCGGGGAGATCGTAATTAAGGATGATGCCGTTGGTGATGGTTTTGTTGGGGACGATGATGGTGGAGTTGGAGCCGGTTTGGATGCGAGTGGTGCGCCAACCGATGTCGGTGACGGTGCCTTCCTCGTCGGCGCCAATGCGAACGTAGTTGCCGACGGTGATGGGGGCTTCGACGAGGAGGTGGACGCCGGCAAAGATGTTACTGAGGGTGTCTTGGAGGGCGAGGGCGACGGCTAGGCCGCCGACGCCGAGGGCGGTGAGGACGGGGGTGATGGAGACGCCCCAAATGCGGAGAAGGATGAGGAGGCCGATGCCGAAAACGAAGAGTCGGGTGAGGGTGCGGGAGAGGCCGGCCATGGCGAAGGGCAGGCGGGAGATGCCGCGCTGCACCATGGCATTGAGCATGAGCGCCATGCTGAAGATGACGAAGGCGACGATGGCGTTTTCAATGAGGCGTTGCCAGCGGGGATCGAGATCGAAGACGCTGAGGCCGAGTTCGAGGGAACCGGAGAGAACCCAGAGGAGCGACGGGGTTTTCAGATACTGGTGAACGACTTGGGCAAACGAGTCCGGACCGGTGCTGGCGCGGTTCAGACTGCGGAGGATCCACCAGCGGACGATGAGGCAGACGAGAGTCGAGATGGAGAAAACGGCGAGGGCTTCGAGCCCTTTATAGTTCCAGTTCACGAGTACTCCATTATGAGCCGGGCCCATGGATCATGTCATCATGAATCCTGAAGGCCCAGTAAAGCCACCTTTATGATTGACATCTCCGGTGTTTCCAAGCGGTTCGACGGCAAGAAGCAGGTCACGGCGCTCGATTCCGTAAATTTGCATATTCGCAAGGGGGAGATGGTTTCTCTGATGGGGCCGTCGGGGTCGGGGAAATCGACCTTGCTGAATTTGATTGGTGGGTTGGATCGGCCGTCTTCAGGGGCGATCACGTTGGATGGGGCGGTGTTAGGGGGCCTGTCGGACGATGCGTTGACGAAGCTGCGGAGGGACAAGATTGGGTTTATTTTCCAGTTTTTTAATCTGCTGCCGACGTTGAATTGTTTGGAGAATGTATCGCTGCCGCTGCATTTGCGGGGGTGGCCGACGGCGAAGATTTCGGAACGGGCGAATGAGTTGTTGAGCTTGGTGGGGCTGAACAAACGATTGGACCATTTGCCGGAGGAGCTATCGGGAGGGGAGCGGCAGAGGGTGGCGATTGCGCGGGCGTTATCGGTGTATCCACCGATTTTGCTGGCGGATGAGCCGACGGGGAATTTGGATTCGAGTACGGGGGCGGAGATTCTTGGGTTGATCCGGGATCTTCACTCGCGGTTTGAGACGACGGTGTTAATTGTGACGCATGACAAGGGCGTGGCGGACAGTTGTGGGCGGCGGATTGCGCTGAAGGACGGGCTGGTGGTGCAGGACGTGACGGCGTGATTCTGCTACGGCTAATTAGTTGGCAGTACACGCGGAAGCATCTGCTGCGGAGCCTGTTGACGATTGCGGGGATCGTGCTGGGCGTGGCGGTGTTTGTCGGGATGCATACGGCGAACCAGAGCGTCTTGACGGCGTTTACGCAGACGGTGGACCGGATTGCGGGGGCGACGCAGTTGCAGATTTCGGCGGGGGAGGCCGGGTTCGAGGAAGAGATTCTTGAACGTGTTCAAAATGTCCCGGAGGTCCGGGTGGCGGTGCCGGTGATTGAGGCGGTGATGAATCCGCAGACGAAATCGCAAGCGAACATTTTGATTTTAGCGGTGGACATGACGGGCGACCGGAGCCTGCGGGATTATGCGTTGGAGGCGGGGGACGATTCGTTTATTGAAGATCCGCTGGTGTTTTTGGCGCAGCCGGATTCGATCATGATTACGCGGGAGTTTGCGGCGGAGAACGAGTTGAAGAGCAACTCCGAGTTGACGCTGAACTCGATGGACGGGCCGAAGAAGTTCATCGTGCGCGGGATTATGAAATCGAGCGGGTTGACGAGTGCTTTTGGCGGGAATCTCGCGATCATGGACGTGTACGCGGCGCAGAAGATTTTCGGGCGGGGGAGACGGTTCGACCGGATCGACTTGGCGGTGCAGGAGGGGTTGGACCCGGCGGCGGTACAGGGGAAGTTAGAGAAAATTTTGGGGTCGGGGTTTCAAGTGGAGCCGCCGTCATCGCGGGCGAAGCAGTTTGAATCGCTGTCGAGCGTGTATGGAATGCTGGCGAATATCACGAGCTTGTTTGCCTTGTTTATCGGGATGTTTTTGATCTACAACTCGTTTGCGATTGCGGTGACGCAGCGGCGGAGCGAGATTGGAATTTTGCGAGCGTTGGGGGCGACGCGGCGGCAGATTCAGATTTTGTTTTTGGCTGAGAGCGCGGTGGGCGGGCTGGTGGGGGCGGGGTTGGGGGTACTGCTCGGGATTCTGATTGCGCGGGGGATCGCGGGTTCGCTGGGGCAGTTTTTGGGGGAAGTGTATGGCGTGGCGCAGAAGGCGGAGGAGGTTTCGTCAGACCCTCGGCTGCTGGTGGGGGCGATGGTGTTGGGGGTGGTGACGAGCTTGATTGCGGCGTGGATTCCGGCGCGGAACGCTTCGCGGGTGGACCCGGTGCAAGCGCTGCAGAAGGGCCGGTTTCAACTGCTGACGGCGGGAGAGAACCGAACGCGGCGCTGGCTGGCGTTTGGACTGTTGTGCTTTGCGGGATTTAGTTTGGCGTTTGGGCACGAACGAATTCTGTTCTATGCTGGCTACGTTTGCAGCATTTTCGCGGCGGTTTTGTTGGTCCCGACGTTAGGGCTTTGGCTGGCTCGGGGGTTGCGGCCGGTGCTGAAGGCGATTTGGCCAGTGGAGGGGACGTTGGCGGCGGATTCGTTGATTCAGTCGCCACGGCGGACGTCGGGAGCGGTGACGGCGCTGGCGCTTTCGGTGTCGCTGATTATCGCGTTGGGGGGCATGACGCAGGCGGCGTATGCATCGATTGAAGAGTGGTTGCGGGTGGCGTTGAACCCGGATATGTATTTGGCACCGACGCAGAACTTTACGGATCGGAGCTTCCGCTTTCCGGCGGAGTTGGCGGCGGAGGTGGAAAAGATACCGGGAGTTCGGCGAATTCAGGCGGTGCGAATTGTTCGGTTGCCGATGGATGGGGAACCGGTGATGTTTGTGTCGCTGGATATTTCGAGCGTCAGCCAGGAGGCACGGTTGCCGATTGTGTCGGGCGATGGCGACACGATGTATCGGGAGGCGGCGGCGGGGAAGGGGGTGATCATCTCGGACAATTTTGCGTTGATGCACAACCGGAAGCGGGGCGACATTCTGACGATCGCGACGCCGGGCGGGCCGTTGGAATTGCCGGTGTTGGGAGTGGTGGTGGACTTCTCGGATCAGAAGGGTTCAATCCTGCTGGATCGGAGCGTTTACGATAAGTACTGGAAAGATACATCGGCGAATGTGATCCGGATCTACTTACAGGCGGGGGTGACCGTGGCGCAGATGCGGGAGCGCATAGCGGAGCAGACGGGGACACGGTTTCGGTATTTTGTATTCACGAATGAAGATTTGCGGAGTTATATTTTGCGGATCACGGACCAGTGGTTTGGGCTGACGTACATCCAGATCGCGGTGGCGGTGTTGGTTTCGATTTTGGGGATTGTGAACACGTTGACGGTTTCGATTACGGACAGGCGGAGAGAGTTGGGCGTGTTGCAGGCGGTGGGGGGATTGCGGCGGCAGATTCGGGGGACGATCTGGCTGGAGGCGGTGTTGATTGGGGCGATTGGATTGATTTTGGGATGCGGGTTTGGGGCGGTGGCGTTGTACTACGCGCTGGAGACTTCGGCGCGGGATTTGTCGGGGATGCGGTTGGCATACGGGTATCCGTTTCGGACGGTGCTGACTTTGATCCCGATCATTTTGGGTAGCGCGTTTTTGGCTTCGTTGGCGCCGGCGGAAGCGGCGGTGCGGGGATCGCTGGTGGAGGCATTGGAATATGAATAAGCTCGTCATTTTATTGCTGTGCGCGGGAACGCTTTTGGCGCAGGATGCGCGGAAGATTGTAGAAGAATCGCAGAAGATGCATCGCTCGCGAAGCCAGCAATACGAGGGGGTTCTGGAGGTTTACGACACCAAGGGGGGCAAGAACGAGAAGCGCTGGCAGTATGCGCGGATTGGCGCTTATGGGGAGTCGAAGTCGGTGTTGCGGTTTTTGTCGCCGCCGCTTGTGAAGGGCGTGGCGCTGCTGGTACACAACCATCCGGACAGGGCGAGCGACCAGTGGATGTGGACGCCGGAATTGAACCGGGATCGGCGAATTGCTTTGCAGGATCGGTCGACACGATTTTTTGGGACGGACTTTTCGTTTGAAGATTTGGAGGAGCGGGACGTCGATCAGAGCGACTACAAGCTTTTGGGCGAGGAGACGCTGAGCGGGCAGGCTTGCTATAAGATTGAGGCGGTGGCGAAGAAATCGCGCACCACGCAGTATAGCCGCCAAGTGATTTGGGTTCGAAAGGATATTTTGCTGCCGGTGCAATTTGAGATGTATGTGAAGGCTGAGCTGGTGAAGCGGTTGGAACATAAGCGGATTGAAAAGGTGCAAAACGTGTGGTCAACACTGGAGATGGAAATGAATGACCTACGAAAGAAGACGCGGACGGTGATGAAGACGGAGAAGTTGAAGTACGACGCGGTGCTGCCGGAAGAGATGTTCACGCTGCAAGCGCTTCGACGTGGGGAATGATCCGGGTCGCCCTAGTTTTGGCTGTGGGGCTGCCGCTGTGGGGGCAGAGTTTTTCGCAGCGGGGATACGTCGAGACGCGGGGAACGTTTTTTCCGCAGACGGCGGTGAGCGATAGCGGGCGGGCGATAGCGGATGTGCTGTTTCGGTACGAGATGGCTTACAAGCTAACGCCTTGGTTGAAGTTCAACGGGGCGATAGACGGGCGGACAGATACGCATCGGCAGACGGAGCGGGAGTGGCGGGTGGATTGGCAGGACCGGGGGATGTTGCGACCGGCGGTGTCGCTGCGGCGATTCAGTTTGACGGCGAACAAGGGGAAGTGGACGGTGGAGGCGGGGAAGCAGTTTATCCGCTGGGGGAAGGCGGATATTTTAAATCCGGTGGATCGTTTTGCGCCGCGGGATTTTTTGAACGTGTTGGATACGGAGTATTTGGCGGTGATGGCGGGGCGGGCGACGTGGGAAAGTGGCGGGGAGACGATTGATTTGGTGTGGCAGCCGAGATTTACGCCGAGCCGGTCGCCGCTGTTGTTGCAACGGTGGGGGGGCGGGGGGGCGTTGAGAGGGGAGTTAGCGGCGTTACCACTGACGCTGCGGCAGGGGCCGGCGGTGCTGCCGACGAGGCAGCAATGGGGCGTCCGGTGGAACCATGTGGGTCGGGGATATGAGGTGGCGGGGGTCTATTACGACGGCCACAATCATCTGCCATTGGTTAATTGGCGAGTTTCGCAAGTCCCGGATCTGCGATTGGATTTGAACAACTATTTTGCTCGGTTACGGATGGTGGGTGGGGCGACGGCGATCCCGAACCGGTGGTTTACGCTGAAGGGTGAGGGGGGCTATTTTTCGAGTTCGACACCGGCGGCGGACAATTATTTTCAGTACGTGATTCAGGCGGAGCGGCAGAGCGGGGAGTGGACGTTTGTGGGGGGGTACGCGGGGGAGTACGTGACGGTGCGGCGGAATCTCTTTGACTTCGCGCCGGACCGGGGGTTGACGCGGAGTTTTCTGGGAAGGGCGAGTTTGCAGGTCAACCCGCGTGATACGGTAGCCATCGACACTGCACTAAGGCAGAATGGAGATGGAGTTTGGATGCGTGGAGAATTCATCCATACTTTCAACGATCAATGGTCGGTGCGGGTAGGCGGGTCAGTGATTCGCGGGCGCACTTCAGACTTTCTGGGCCAGTATGGCCGTAACTCGAACGCCAACTTCGCATTTCGTTACAGTTTCTGATACGTTTTGCACACCGTTTCCGCGTTAGTGGATAGGACCGTAGGAGTTTTGCCGATATGAATTCGTTACTTCGCATTTCGTTGTCCGTGATTGTTTCTGGCACGCTGCTGGTGGCGCAGGCTCCCAAGCCGGCCCCGGCCCCGGCCAAACCCGCCGCGGCGAAGCCCGCAGCCGCGAAGCCTGTGGCGCCGGTGGCTTCGGCGCTGGATAAGATTTTGAAGATGGTGACGCTGAAGTTGCCCGACGCGAGCGTTGTCTCGTCGATAAATGCAGCGGGCAAATCGCTGAAGGTTTCGACGGACGACTTGATTCGGTTCAAGGAGGCGGGCGCATCGGACAACGTGATTGTGGCCTTGAGTAATTCGATGAACGGGACGCCGGCAGCGCCGGCGACGAGCACTCCGGCCGGGCCCGCGGCTTCGATGGCGAAGGCGGCGGTTGTGCCGGTGGTGGCGGCGAACTATAACACGGTGCTTTCGACGATTACGTGCGACGTTCCGGCGGGTCCGCGGAAGAGGGTGGTGGCGGTGGACGAGTTCGACTATGGAACGGTGAAGGACGCGGTGGCGGCGGTATTCGGAACGCAAGTGGACGTGGGCAAGGGTATTTTGGCGATGTTCACGAAGCGTTTGGCCGAGCAGGGCAAGTTCCGCATTGTGGAACGGGCGAATGTGAAGAAAGTTTTGGCGGAGCAGGACTTTGGCGCTTCGAGCCGAGTGAAGCAGGGGTCGCAGGCGCGGCTGGGCCGGATCACAGGGGCCGATGCGATTTTGATGGGGACGATTGTGACGTTTGGCCGGGACGACAAGCGGAAGACGGTGGGCGGGTTTGGCTACGGGCCGAAGGTGCTGAGCGGGATTAAGATCAAGACGGGTGAAGACAAGGCGGTCGTCGTGATTTCGTTCCGGTTGGTGGACGCCGAGACGTCCGAAGTGATTGCGACGGGCGAGGCGCGGGGCGAATCTTCGCGGAAGCAGAATGGCTTCGATGTAGGGGCGCTGGTGAACCGGGGCGGCGGCGGGGCGACGGTGGACATGACGTCGGCGAACTTCGGCCAGACGATTATCGGCGAGGCGACGATGAGCAGTGTGGACAAGTTGGCGGCGGACTTGAACAACAACGAGGGCAAGATCCAGATGCGGAACCTCGACGTTGAATCGCGGATTGCGGAAGTGGTGGACAGGCAGATCTACCTGTCGGCGGGTTCGTTTGACGGGATCAACAAGTGCGACCGGTTTGAGATCCACAAAATTGTGAAAGAAGTGAAAGACCCGGTGACCAAGGACGTGATTGATATGGTAACGGAAAAGGTGGGTGACTATATCGCGACCGAGGTGCGGGATCGGGTGACGATTGGAGCGTATAACGGGACCGGGAAGCCCGAGGTGGGTTACCTGGCTAAGAAGGTGCAAAAGCAATGATGACTCGTCGATTGGCGATTTCTTTGTTGGCCGCGGGGCCGGCGCTGCGGGGCCAAGGCAAGCGAAGCTTGGCGGTGGAGGACTTCGATTTCTCCACTGTTCGGGACGTGGGCGCGGCGATTTTCGGAACGCAAGTGGACCTGGGCAAGGGCATGAGCGCGCTGATGGTGAAGCGGATTGCGCAGGGCGGAAAGTTCACGGTGGTGGAGCGGAACAAGGTGGGTACGGTGCTGAAGGAGCAGGATTTCGGGGCGAGTGGGCGGGTGAAGAAGGGGACGCAGGCGCGGATTGGCCAGATTCGCGGAGCCGACTTTACGGTGATGGGGGATGTGGTGGTGTTTGGACGGGATGACCGGCGCCGGAGCGGGGCGGTGGGCGTGGGGGTGCCGGGGGCTGGGGGCGCGGGGGGGTTGCGGAGTAGTGAGGGCAAGGCTGTCGTCGTGTTGAATTTTCGGATGGTGGATAACGAATCGTCGGAGATTGTGATGACGGGCGAGGCGCGGGGGGAATCGAGGCGGAGTTCGAAGGGCGGATTTGCGGGGGTTTATGCGGGCGGGGTGGGCGTGGGGGGAGGGGTGGATTTCACGTCGTCGAATTTTGCGGAGACGATTATCGGCGAGGCCGTGATGGACGCTTGCGATAAGCTGGCGCAGCAGTTGAACGGGCAGGCCAGCAGCGTTTCGAGTACGCGGAATATCGAGATTGAAGGGAAGGTGGCGGCGGTGGAAGGGGGGAGCGTTTACATCAACGTTGGTTCGTCATCAGGCGTGCAGGTGGGCGACATGTTTGAGGTATCTCGGATTGTGAAAGAGGTGAAAGATCCGGTGACGAAGGAGGTGTTGGACGTGGTGACGGCGCCGGTGGGGAGCATGAAGATTACGACGGTGCGCGATAAGATCGCGATCGGTTCGTTTAACGGTGGTCAGCCGCCCAAAGAGGGCGATCGAGTGGAGAAGAAATAAGATGAAAGGCGGTTGGATCGTTGGATTGGTGGGGGCGGGGTTGGCCTTGGGCCAGCCAATTACGGTGTTGCAAGGGTTGGAAACGAAGTTCGAAAAGAACGCTCCGCGCGGGAACGCTCCGGTGTCGCAGGGGTTCCGGCAGGATCGGCTGCGGGATGTATCCACGTTCAATTCCTGGTTTGATCAGTCGTATTTGCCGGCGTATCAGTCGCAGCCGGGGTGGACGCCGCAGCGGCGGGCGTTTGTGGGCCGGGCGTCGGCTTACCTGGGAGCGATTCGTGGGTTGGCGGGCTCAGACCCGGCGTTGGGGATGGCGCTGGCGGGTGCGTTCAACCGGTTGGGCCGAATGCAGGAAGCTAATCCGCAATATTTGGATCGGGAGGGCGCGATTCATAGCTACAACAACTCGGCGATCATCTTAAACCAGTTGGCGAATGAGAACCCGAACGACCCGAATGTGCGGGGGCAGTTGGCGTTTGTGGGGGGGCGAGTGAACGCGTTGGGGGGATCGATTCCGGTGTGGATGTCGGTGCCGATCGGCGGCGGGAATCAGCAACCGCGCGAGCAACGGGGGATACCAGAGGCCTATTTGAACGTGCCGGTGAAGACTTCGGCTCCGACGAGCGCGGAGTATCCTCGGCTGGACGAGGGGACGCTGAACCCGGGGGATCGGGAGCAGTGGCGGGAGTTGCGGAGCCGCTACTACAACGTTCTGGCGACGGTGTACTCAGCGAAGAATGCGGTGGCACCGGTGCAGGCGAGCGTGGAGAGCCGGGGGTTGGCGTTGACGCCGGATTTGGTGAAGTCATCGACACGGATGAATTTGTCGTTGGATTTGGCGAAGAATGATCTG
>JANODS010001450.1:0-3059 GCA_031412835.1 Acidobacteriota bacterium
CCCCGCGCTCCTCTAACGCAGTCTAGGGCAGGGTCAACCCTGCCCTACTCATTCACCCGCAATTGGGGAATGAAGACCTTCTTGGCCTTCTCCTCGATCAGCTCGTCCACCCGTAACAACGTCGCCACCTCCACCCCATTCCGGATCGCCTTCGCGATCTTCTTCTCCACCCGCACAATTCGCTCCGCCTTCTCCAGCGTCTCCTCCAACTGCGCCGCCGGAATCACAACCACCCCATCGTCATCTCCCACCAACCAATCGCCCGGATTCACCACCGTCCCGCCGCAAGCCACCGGCACCTGTAACTTCCCCACATACTCCGCCCCGCCCGCATTCGGCACCACCGCTCGCGCAAATACGGCCAACTGGCTTCCCCGTATGTCCACCAAATCGCGGATCGCCCCGTCGATCACCACCCCCGCCAACCCCTTCAAATGAGCGGACAGCGTCATCAACCCGCCCCACAATGCCGTGTTCCGCTCGCCATGCCCGTCGATCACGAGGACATGCCCCGCCGGGCACCCTGCCGCCGCCTTGCTCACCATCAAAATATCCGCCGTATGCAACTGCACTGTGTACGCCGGCCCCGCCATCTTCGCGTTCGCCGACCACGGCCGTATGCCGTGATCCATCGCCCCGCCTTTCCCCAGGGCATCCGACAACGGCCCCGTCCCACACTTCATCAGTCGCTTCTGGTCGCTCATACCGCTATCCTCACTTGGGCCGGGTTAATGGCCTTATACTTGCCTTTGTTCGCTGTGATCTCAAATGCCTGCGGCACGCTCTCGATCCCGTCGAGCACATGCGTGATCGTCGGTTTCATCCGTACCCGTCCCGACGCCACTAGGTTCACCGTATGCTGTAAGTGCTCCAGCGTACTAATGTCCGGAAATAGATACCGCAAGCTCCGCTCCCGCAGTAAGTCGACGTCTACCTCGAACGGCGAGCCAAACCACGATACGCCCACAATCTTCCCGCCCGACCGCACCGCATCCATCGCCTGCGTCACGCTCGCGACGCCCGCCAAACCCTGCGTCGGGCTGCCCCCGGCACACTCGAAAACGATGTCGGCACCGTTGCCATCGGTCAACGCCCGGATCGCCCCCACCGGATCCTCCCGCGTCGCATTGATCGCATAGTCCGCCCCTAACTCCAGCGACATCGCGCAAGCTTCCTCCCGCACGTCCACCGTGATAATCCGCCCCGCCCCGCTCACCCGCGCCACCTGCAAACACTCCAGCCCCATGCTTCCCTGCCCCAAGATCGCCACCGAGTTCCCAATCCGCATCTCCGCCGTTTCCACCGACGCCACGCTATCGCTCAACGACTGCAAACACGCCGCCTCGTTGTCCGATATCCGATCATCCACCAGCGTCAAGGCAATCTCCGGCAACACCGCATACTCGCAAAAACAGCCCGGCAGTTGGAACCCGATAATCGGCCCTTTGCGGCATAAATGCCCCCGTCCCGACTCGCACAACGGGCACGCCTCGCAAGGCAACTTCGCCCGCGCCGCCACCCGATCGCCCACCTTAAACCGCGTCACCCCCGCGCCCACTTCCACGATGCGGACGCAGAACTCGTGCCCGAAAAGCTGCACCGGCGCTTCCGTCACGCTCGGCTGCACCACCAACACTTGCGCCAGCACATGCCGTGGGCGCAAAACCGGCATCGGCACCTCGTCCAACCGCAAGTCTCGAAACCCGTAAAATCGCCATGCCTTCATGAAATCCCCCCCGTGATAATATCGCACCCACATGCGAACCTCCTTACTCCTTCTCTTCTCGACCGCCCAGCTCGCCGCCCAGATCTTCGCCCCCGGTGCCAAGCTCGAAAAACTCTTCGAAGGCGGCCATCTCACCGAAGGCGTCGCCGTCGCGCCGGACGGAACCGTCTTCTTCAGTGACATAACCTTCACCACCGAAACCGGCATGCAAGCCGGCCACATTATGCGCTTCGACCCGCAGTCGAAAAAAACCACCGTCTACCGTTCCCCCAGCGGCATGTCCAACGGCCTCAAGTTCGATGCCCAAGGCCGCATGCTCGCCGCCGAAGGCGCTGACTACGGTGGCCGCCGCATCACCCGCACCGACCTCGCCACCGGCAAAAGCGTCATCCTCGCCGGCCTGTTCGAAGGCAAGCCCTTCAACTCGCCCAACGACATCGCCATCGATCTCCAGGGCCGCATCTACTTCAGCGACCCCCGCTACCTCGGCCACGAACCCATCGAACAACCCGTCATGGCCGTCTATCGCCTCGACCCCAACGGCAAGGTCTACCGCATCATCACCGACGCCTCCAAGCCCAATGGCGTCGCCATCTCCCCCGACCAAAAGACGCTCTATGTCGTCACCAACGACGACGGCCTGCTCGGCTTCGACCGGATGCCCAAAGGCACGCCCGCACGCAAAGGCCGCATGGAGCTCAACGCCTACAACCTGCACCCCGACGGCACCGCCACCTTCCGCGCCCTCCTGGTCAACTACGCTCCCGAAGACGGCCCCGACGGTCTCGTCTGTGACGCCGCCGGCAACCTCTTCGTCGCCGTCAGAAACGAGAAGCGGTTCGGCGTCAGCGTCTATTCCCCCACCGGCAAGGAACTGGCCTATCTCCCCACGCCCGAGCGCCCCACGAACGTTGGCTTCGGCCGCGGAGCCGAAGCCAGTACGCTCTACATCACCGCCGGCGGCAGTCTCTATCGCATCAAAACGGCCAAGTAATCCCCGTCCGCTTCTTCAACTGCCCCCAAAAGGTCGGTCAGATTAGGGATCGCTCCTCCTGCCGATGTCATCAGGATGAGCATCGCGGCGACATTTCCGCGTTCCGAGGGCACCTCGAGCGTCCCCGGCTTTCCTGCAAGACACGGCAGCGAGTCGGCCAATCCCGCCTTGTACCAATTGGCCGTTGCTCACCTGCCACTTCACGATTGTCGCCTGCCCTTGCCGCACGGATTTTGGCACGGCTTCGCTAGAGCCCCAAAAGGCCGCTGTTATCGACCGCGGTGTCCGTATTGACTAGGCTTTGAAGCGCTCGTCGATCTCGATCTGGTAGCCAATGGC
>JANODS010001451.1:0-4083 GCA_031412835.1 Acidobacteriota bacterium
CTCAACGATCCCCGTAAAGCTGAAATCTCAATCGGCCAGGTCCTCTCCATGGCCGCCGGCATCCGCGGTACCAATCCGGTCTACGTGAAGGGTGCCCGCCAAACCTGGGAAAACCCCACGGAAGACAACGGCCCCTACTCCACCACCGACGGCTTCGCTCTCAAGCAGACCCTCTGGTGCGCCCCTGGCGATTGTTACTCTTACTCCACCGCCTCCAGCCACATTCCCGCCTCCATGGTCCGTCACGTCTCCGGAATCGAGATGGAAGACTTCATGCGCAAATATCTCACCACCCCCCTCGGCTTCGGCACCTGGGGATACGCCATGTACCGCCCCAAACTCAAGGGCGGCATCGACGCCAACGGCCGCATGTTCCACACCCCCGGCGGTGGCAGCATCGCCGTCCGCTCCACGGACATGCTCCGCTTCGGATATCTCCTCCTCCACCAAGGCCGCTGGGGCCACAAACAAATCGTCCCCGCCGACTTCGTAAAACTCTGCGGCCAGTCCGTCAAATACAACCCCCACTACACCCACTCCTTCAACTTCAACACCAACGACGACGCCCACGTCAGCGGCCTTCCAAAAGACGCCTTCTGGAAAGGCGGCGCGGGCGGCCACGGCATCTACATCGTCCCTTCCCTCGATCTCGTCGTCTTCAAACTTGGCGGCACCGAAGGCCAATACGATCCCGCTTTAACCCGCCTCCCTGTCCCCTACACCTACGACGGTTCCCGCGATCAATGGACCGCGCCCGATAAAAAAATCCTCGGTGATACCTCCACGAAAACGCTCGAACTAGTGGTCGCCGCCTTAGCCGGACACCAACCATAGTCCCCCTCACTACCCCCCAAGGCATAGTACGGGCGGTCGAAATTCGCGCAGAATTGTGCGAAAGTGAGGGTTCCCAACTCAATCAGCAGAATCACGGTCCTGGATCCTTGCTTGGCGTCCTAGGCCGACTGTTCTGTTTGTCAGAACAAATCCTAACCCCATACTCGCAAGCGAGGGACCGCGGTCTCTCTCGCCTCCTATGCCTATGTTTACTCGGCTCGCTATCCTTTCCGTCCTGATCATCCCGCTCGCTTGGTCCCAGCCCAGTCAGGTCGGCCAATGGACCGGCCTCACCAGTTGGCCCTTCGTCCCCATCAGCCTCGCCCACCTCTCCGATGGCCGCATCGTCGCCTGGTCGTCCACCCGCCCCTCCACTTTCCCCGCCGGCGAAACCTTCAGCTACGCCGCCGTCTACGATCCCTCCACCGGCCAAATCACCTCTCTCAATAACACGGCTCACGACATGTTCTGCGCCGGCCTCGCCTCCACCGGCGACGGCCGTATCATCGCCTCCGGCGGCGGCGCCGACGTCCGCACCACCTCCACCTTTGGCGTCATCCCCAAATGGGCCCAATCCTGGGGCCGCCTCGGCGACATGCTCTCCGGCCGCTGGTACAACTCCTCCATCACACTCCCCTCCGGCAACCTCCTCACCATGTGGGGACGCTCCGGCGGCGTCCTCACCGAAATCTTCAACCAAAACACCAATACCTGGGGTGCCCTTTCCGGCATCATCCTCAACAGCACCAACGAACCCAACGATTTCGTCGACGACGACAACCAATGGTTCCCCCATCTCCATCTCATGCCCAACGGCAAGATCCTCATGGCCGGGCCCCTCAAAACCATGCACTGGCTCGATTTCAATGGCCTCGGCAGCGCCACGAATATCGGCATCCGCACGCCCGACGTCAACCGTCATCGCAAACTCGGGGCCTCCGTCCAATTCCTTCCCGGCAAAATTCTCTTCACCGGCGGTCGCGATGATCGCTACTCCCCCTCCGTCTGGAATTCGGCCATCGTGATCGATGCCACCAGCGGGACGCCCGTCACTACTGCAACTGGGGACATGAACTACCGGCGCGCATTCCAAAACCTCGTCATGCTCCCCAACGGCGAAGTCATGGTCCTGGGCGGCAACACCTCCGGCATCAAGTTCTCCGATTCCGGCGGCATCACCGTTCCCGAAATCTGGAACCCCACCAGTGGCCTTTGGCGCACCGTCGCCCCCCAAGCCGTCCCCCGTGGCTACCACGTCGCCGCCGTGCTCCTCCGCGATGGCCGCGTCATGATCAGCGGCGGCGGCCTCTGCGGCTGCTCCGCCGACCACCCGGACTCGCAAATCTACTCCCCCACCTACCTGTTCAACCCCGACAATACCCCCGCCCCCCGCCCCACGATCGACCTCGCCGCCGCCGACCTCAAGCCCGGCCAAACCTTCGGCCTCAAAGGCTCAGACAACATCACCGCCTTCCGCCTTATCCGCCTCCAAGCCACCACCCACGGCATCAACTCCGACCAACGCTACGTTCCCGTTACTCACTCCAAACTCTCCACCGGCAACTACGATCTCACCCTCGACGCTAACCAAAGCGTCCTCCCCCCCGGCATGTACTGGCTCGTCGCCCTTACCTCCTCCGGCACCCCCGCCCACGGGTTCCCCCTCCAGATCCACACCCCCACCACGTTGCCCGGCGGCGTCGCCGGAGAAACGAACCTCGCCAAAGGCAAGCTCGCCACCCAGTCCTCCACCGATGCCGCCGGTGCCACAGCCGCCCGCGCAGTCGACGACAAAACCAACGGCGACTACTTCCAAAACTCCGTCGCAGTCACCGCCAGCCAAGCCCAACCCTTCTGGCAGGTCGACCTCGGTGCCGCCGCCTTCCTCACCTCCGTCCGCCTCTGGAACCGCACCGACAGCAACACCAATCTCCTGGCCAATTTCCACGTTTTCCTCTCCGACCAACCCTTCACCGGCACCACCGTCGCCCAGTCCCAAGCCCAAGCCGGCGTCGTTGATATCGCCTTCCCCGGCATCGCCACTACCACCACCACCCTCGCACTTAACCGCTCCGCCCGCTACGTCCGCGTCCAACTCGAAGGCACCTCCATCCTCCAACTCGCCGAGGTCGAAGTCTTCGGCTCCGTCATCACCAACTTCCCTCCCGTCGTCTCCCTCTCCTCCCCCGCCCACGGGGCCACCTTCACGGCACCGATCTCCCTCAACCTCACCGCCAATTCAACCGACCCCGAAAACAACCTCGCCCGCGTCGAGTTCTACAACGGTGCCACTAAGCTCGGCGAAGATACGGCCGCTCCCTACTCCTTCGCCTGGAACAACGTCCTCCCCGGCACTTACTCCCTCACCGCCCGCGCCATCGACGCCGCCGGTCTGTTCACAAACTCCACCCCCGTCAACATCACCATCAACCCCGCCCCCTCCACCAACGTCGCCCCCTCGGTCTCCTTCGCCGCTCCCCTCAACGGTGCCACATTCCCCACTCCCGCCAGCGTTGCCTTCACCGTCAACGCCGCCGATGCCGACGGCAACCTCGCCCGCGTCGAATTCTATAACGGCGGCGTCAAAATCGCCGAATCCTCCACCGCCCCCTTCCTCTTCTCCGCCGACAACCTCACCCCCGGAACCTACTTCTTCGTCGCCCGCGCCATCGATTCCGCCGGCCTCCTTGCAAATGCTAACCTAACCGTCCGCGTCCTCTCCCGCCAACTCCAGTCCCTTAAAAGCGTCCCCGTCCCGGAACCCTCCACACTCACGAACTTCGTCAAGAACCGCGCCGCGGCCATCGCCCTCGGCAAGGCGTTTTTCTGGGACACCCAGCTCTCTAGCGACAGCGCCGTCGCCTGCGCCACCTGCCACTTCCACGCCGGCTCCGACTCCCGCATCAAGAACCAAGCCAACCCCGGCACTTTCCGCACAGGCTCCCCCACCCAGACCTTTGAAAACTCCCGCACCGGTTCCCCCAACGGCCCCAATTACACCCTCAAACGCGCCGACTTCCCCCGCCTCGTCCTCTCCAACCCCAACGACCCCAACTCCACCGTCGTCTACCAAACCAAGGATGTCATCGGCTCCCACGGCGTCTTCCTCCGCGACTACACCGCCGTCGGAACCGCCCCCGCCGAAGACGCTTGCGCCAGCGTCGCGGACCCCGTCTTCGGTGCCTTCCGCCGCGCCACCGGCCGCAGCACCCCCTCGGTCATCAACTCCGTCTTCAACCTCCGCAACTT
>JANODS010001452.1:0-1169 GCA_031412835.1 Acidobacteriota bacterium
CTTCCCCACCCCCGGAAACTTCGGCTGCCCAAACGCCGCCGTCACGGCCACCAAAAATAGCACGATTCTACACATTCGTAACACTCCCGTCCGCCTTCACCGCCCACGCCTTCACCCCATGATAGTGATAGTTATAAGCCACCCCCCGCGCCTCCACAATCTCCTCCCGCGTCGGCTGCAAATACCCCGTCTCATCCGTGCACCGCGACTGAATCACGGCATCCTTCCCGTCCCAAACCCACGGCACCCGGAACCGCGTCAACGCCTTCGAAAGCACCGGTTCTTCGAGCGCCGCATCCCCCCAAGTCTTCCCGCCATCCATCGAAACCTCCACCCGCTTCACCTTCCCGTTCCCACTCCACGCAATCCCGCTGATCTCCACAAACCCCGCCCCGCCGCTCACCTTCTGCCCGCCCGATGGCCGCGTGATCAACGAATTGGCGTCCTGATGGAACGTAAACTGCCGCGCCTTCCCGTCCGGCAGCAAGTCCGTATAATGCGCCGTCTCCTGGTTCGATTGCGCCGCCGCCTCCGTCACGTGCAGCCGATCCAACCATTTCACATTCGCGTTCCCCTCAAACCCCGGCAACAGCAACCGAAGCGGATAACCCTGCCCCGGCCGCAACGCCTCCCCGTTCTGCGCGTACACGATCAACGCATCGTCCAAACACTTTTCGATCGGAATGCTCCGCGCCATCCGGCACGCGTCCGCCCCCTCCGCAATCACCCACTTCGCTTCCGGCTTCAACCCCGCCTGCGCCAACACATGCTTCAGCGGCACCCCCGTCCATTCGGAGCAACTCAACAACCCATGGCTAGCCTGCGCCGTCGCCCCCGGCGTCCCGCGCAACTCTCCGCCCCCGTTCCCGGAACACTCCACAAAGTGCACCCGCGTCGCCGCCGGCAGCCGCTTCAAATCGTCCAGCGAAAATTCAATCGCCTGCTCCACCAACCCATGCACCAGCAGCGTATGCTTCGCCGGGTCGATCTTCGGCACCCCCGCGTGATGGCGTTCAAAATGCAGCGAAGACGGCGTAATTACTCCATGCAAATCTTGCAAAGGCGTCCGACTTGACCCCACGCCCACACTCGCCGTCGACTCCCCCACCGTCCGCGCAATCGTCTCCGTCGCCGCCCGCTCCCCGTAGGGAGTCATCGACTGCTCCACC
>JANODS010001453.1:0-1739 GCA_031412835.1 Acidobacteriota bacterium
GTTGGGATCCCGCCGGCAAACCCTTCACGAGGGGTGCCGAAAACTGCGGCGCCGTGTTATTCCGAATCCGCACCACAAACTCCCGCATGGCTGCACCCTGATTCGGCACCTGCGCCGGCGTGTTCGCCGCCGGCGCTGGCAGCTCTCGAAACATCTTCTGCAGCTTAGCCACCGGACCAACCGCGTCTTTGTCGTTCAGAATCCCCCACACCATCGGCAGATACTTCGGGCTCAGCTTCGCCTCCGCCGCCAACCTCGCCAGTGTCGCTCCCTGCTTATGTTGATACCGCCACGCCGCCTGGAAATAATCAGCATAGTCGGTCGGTTGCCCGTCATAAAACTTCAAAATCTTTTGCACCGCGTACTTCTCCCGATCGGTCTCCACCTGCATCGGAAACGGCGCAAACTGCATCCCCTCGGGCGTCAGCACCATATGGCCCGCCACCCCCCGCGCCGCCTGCAAATACTTATTTAGCAGCGCCGGTGACATCGTCAGCGATTCGCCTGAATTATCAAAACCAGCCTGGTTCGCCGGGTCCACTGGAAACTCTCGCGTCGGTTGCAGGTCCTGTCCCGTTAAATCCCGAACCGTGTAGTTATACTCCGAGTTACTCAACCGCCGCGCCAGCACGAGGCCCGGATCCCCCGCGCTCTTCCGCAACTCCTCTTTTCGCAGCGCCTGAATCCACTCCATCACTTGATGACTACTCTCCGCCGGCGGCTGCGCCAGCGGCTTTGGCGGCATGTCCTTAGCCTCCAGCCGTTCCAGCACCAACGCCCAACGCGGATAGTCCCGCGTCACCATCGCCATATTCGTATACGACTTCAAATCGAACTGCGCCGCGGGGTTCGACCCGCTATGGCATCCCGCGCAGTGCTTATCGATAAACGGGCGCACGGTCTGTTCAAATTGACGATCAAGCGGAGGCGGAGCCGCAAGCGCCGCCGAAGAAACGGCGCTAGCAATCAGGAACGGCCAAAGACGGTGGAGCATCCGGGTTAGACCAACGCCTTGCCGTAAAGCGCCAACAAGCGCGCCCACGCCTTCTCCGCCAGGGGTTCGCTATAGACACCCGAATCCGGGGGGCACCATCCGTGGGCTCCGCCCGTGTAAACCTCTATCTCCGCCAATAATCTCGCCTGCTCGAACACCTCTTTCAACTTCGTCTTGTCATTTGGCGCCCGCTTATCATCGTTGTCCGCAATCGCCACCAGGAACTGCGCCTTAGTCTTCGCCGCCTGCAAATGCGGGCTATTCGGCATATCCCGCGCCAGTCCCCCCCCGTGGAACGAAGCCACCGCCCCCACGCGATCCGGCATCGCCGCCGCCGTTCGAAACGCCATCGGCCCGCCCATGCAATAACCCTGCGTCCCCATCTTCTTATTCTTCGCTACTGGCTTCTGCCCATCCAACCAACCAATAAATGCCTTCGCGTCGGTCATATGCGTCGCTTCGCTCAATGTCTGCGCCATCGGTATCACCTGCGCAATCGGCGTCGCCGCCCCCTCCTCCGCCGTCGGAGCCTTCTTCGTCCGGTAGAAGGGATTTACGACCAGCACCGAATACCCCGATTCCGCCAGCCGCTTCCCCATCTGCCGCATCGCCGGCCGCAACCCGAAAATATCCGGCCAAAGCAGCACTCCCGGTGCCGTCCCGCTCGCCGGATGCACAAAATAGCCATCCGCCGTCCCGTCCGGCGTCGTAATCGTCACATCCGAGTCCACCACCGCCGCGGCAT
>JANODS010001454.1:0-4433 GCA_031412835.1 Acidobacteriota bacterium
AATCACGGCCAGCGTATTCGTGCCCGCCTGTTTGCGGATCTGGAGCACTACCGCTTCGCGTCCATCGAGCCGCGCCAAAGTGCGTTGCTCTTTAAATCCGTCCTCCACCGTGGCAATGTCTTTAATGCGCACCGGTCCACCCGGGGTGTTGGTCACAATCAGCGTCGCAAAGTCCTCCGGTCGCGTAATGCGGCCCAGCGTACGGACGCTCAGTTCGCGGTTGCCCTGGTCCAATCGGCCGCCGGGGATCTCGGCGTTCTGCGCAACAATCGCGCCGCGGATCTGATCAATATTCAAGTTGTAGGAGTAGAGCTTCTGTCCGTCGAGCCAAATCTGAATCGCCCGTTCCCGGTCGCCGATGAAGCGTACTTGGCCCACGCCATCGAGCGACTCGATCCCTTTCTTGATCTGGTCGTCCACTAGCTTGGTAGTCTCGCGCAGGTCGCGGTTGGCCGATACGACGACATTGATGATCGGTGACGCATCGGTCGAAACCTTCTCCACGACGGGCGGATCCGCATCGTTCGGCAGTTGGCCCAACACGGTGGAGATCTTGTCGCGCACTTCTTGCGCGGCCACCTCGGCGTCCTTCTCCAAGGTGAACTGCACGGTCACGCGAGACAAACCCTCCGAGGAATTCGAAAACAGCTCGTCGATTCCGGACACCGTATTCACGGCCTCTTCAATGCGTTTCGATACCTGCGTCTCGACCTCTTCGGGCGAGGCCCCGCGTAGCGTTGTCGTCACCGAGACGATCGGGAACTCGACTTTCGGAAACAGGTCCACACCTAACTTCCGATACCCGTCCAAACCCAACACCACCAGCATCATGATCAGCATGGTGGCGAAAACCGGCCGTTTGATGCAGATTTCAGCAAGTGTCTGCATCGGTTAGGTCCTCACCTTGGTGCCGTTGGTTAACGCGCCTAACTGCGTCGTCGCCACTTGGTCGCCCTTCTTCACGACGTTGTTCGGCACCTCCACCCAACCATCCACCTCAGAGCCCGGCGTGAACGTCACCAACTTGGCGACACCGTTCTGGATCACGAAAAGCTTCGTCAGCCCGGCCACACTGTAGATGGACTGCCGAGGCACCGCCACCATCGTGGCCGCCGCTTGGGTGACCAGTCGCACCTGCACGAACATGCCGGGGCGCAGTCGCGCGTCGGTCTGTACCAACCGTGCCTCCGCTGACAAGGTCCGCGATCGAGAATCGAGCGACGGATTCAGTTGCCGAACCACCGCGGTGAACGTAACTCCCGGCACCGCGTCGGTCGTAAACGCAATCTGCGACCCCAGTCTCACCGTTCCAGCGGCAGCCTCCGGGATCTCCGCCCGCAACCGCAGGGGATTCGTCTTTACGAGGCGCAGCAACGGAGTATTGTCTTTGACGAACTGCCCCACCGCCGCCATCTTCTCTCCGATCTCGCCATCAAACGGAGCGCGCAAAATCGTATCGCCCCGGCGCTTTTGAGAGATTTTGAGGTCGGCCTCCAAAGCGGTAACCCCCATCCAGGTGACCCGCATTTCGTCCCGCGCCACTTCCATACCCGCCTGTCGAGCCCGGTAAGCCTTCTCAAGTTCGGTGAAGCGCTCCTGCGAAACGTCGCCGCTCTTCACGAGCTTCGACGCGGATTCGAACTTGAACTTCGCGTCTTCCACCTGCGCCATCACCTGCCGCAACCCCGGGGTCGTCTCTGGCGGGGTCATCTTGCCGTTATAGGCTGGCAACCCCAGTCGCGCGAGCGACTGATTCAGCGCCCCCCGAGCCCTTTCAATTTGCAGGTCGTATTCAGTCGGATCGAGTTCCAGCAGCACGGCCCCTTTTTTCACCGACTGGCCGAAATCATAGTGGATCTTCGCAACGCGGCCTTGGACTTCGGAGCTCAACGTCACCGTGTCATCAGGCAGCAGCGAACCGGTCGCCGCGATCGACCGCTCAATCGAACGCTCTTCCGCCGCCACCGTTTTAATCAGGATCGGATCCGCCTCGGCCTTCGGTGCCGCCTTGGTGGCTTCCTCGGGTTTCTTCGCGCAACCAATCGCCAGCAAGTAAAACGCCAATAAAAGAGAGATAGCAATGCGTGTTTTCATGTAAGAATTCCGTGCAGGAAAATATCGACCAAGCCTTCAAGCGCCCGCTTCTTACTCGCGCGGACCGTTCGAAAGCCAAAATGCAACTCGAACAAGCAGTACTGCATCACTGAACCGACAATTGCCCGGGCGGCAATCGTAGGCTCCATCGTCCGCAACTGGCCGGTCGCCATGCGGCTTTTCAAATACGCGGCAACTTTGGCGTAGATGGGGCCAGAATTCCGCTCAAAACACAAATCCGCCAGGGCGTGACCCTCCAGGGCCGCGAAAAGCACCTGCCGAATGTACTCCGGGTGGCGGGTGTGAAAGTCGGCGATCAGGTTCGCCAGCTTCGTCAGGTAGAGTTGTGGATCTTCAATCGTCGCCCAGGAATCGAGAAGCTCGTGGGGGTCTTCCTTCCCTTTTTCCTTTTGCGTCGCGCCATCGATGATGGCCGCGTACAAATCTTCCTTGGTCCGAAAGTGCTCATAAAGCACTGGCTCGGAAACCCCCGCCCCGCGGGCCAACTCCCGAGTCGTGACCCCTCGGAAGCCACGTTCGGAAAAAAGGGCCGAGGCCGATTCGATGATCACTTGCCGCCGTTCGGCACGTTGTAACTTAGGCTTCACAGACATTAGCGTTCACTAGGTTAGCAGTTGCTAGGCAACGGGCGCAAACCCACTCTGATACTCTGATGGTCGAAGTGTATTCCCGGCGTCACAGAATGCTCCGGATCTTTTTTGGTCTGGCCGATGCGACTCTGGTCTGGTCCGCCTATGAGCTCGCCTACCAGACCCGCAGCGGTTGGCAATTGGGGCGCGTCTTTTACATAGATACGCCGGTAAAGTATCTGTTACTGCTCATGGCGGCGATCGCTTTTCTCGGCGTCGCCGGATGGTTCGGAACGTACGAACGCCTGGAACTAGCCCGCAAGCGCGACGCCGCGAAAGAGACTTTGCGGCAAACCCTTCTCGCGCTCGCGCTCGTCGTGCTCGCCCAGTTCCTGCTCCGACTCGACGTCAGCCGCACCTTCCTCGGCCTATTCGGCACCCTCGCTTTCCTCGGCCTGCTGCTGTTCCGCTGGAATGCCGGCCCGCTCCTGCGCTGGTACCGGCAGCGCTTCGGAGCCCAGCACTACGTCATGATCGCCGGCACGGGGGAAAGCGCCCGCCGAATTGCCATTCTCGTCGAGGAGGCCGAGAGTTTCGGCATGCGTCTGCTCGGGTTCTTGCATGCCGAGCAAAATCCCGCCGTCGCTGTCATCCAATTGAAACAGGAATACCCGGTGCACCTCCTCAGCGAGCTCCCTAGTATCCTGCGCCGCCGCGTCGTCGACGAGGTGATCTTCGCCGTCCCCGCCGCCGAGCTGCCACACCTGGAAGAGACCCTGCTCTTGTGCGACGAAGAAGGGGTCCGCACCCGCATCGCCCTCGATATCTTCCCCCACGTCCATAGCGAAGCGTACCTTGATCGCCTCGGCCCCACCCCGCTCCTAACCTTCTCCGGTGCCCCCCACGACGAACTCCGGCTGCTCCTCAAACGAGCCACCGACATCGTTGTCTCCGCCTCGGCGCTAGTCTTTCTGGCCCCGTTCCTGGCCTTGGTCGCCCTTGCGATTCGCCTCACCTCCGCCGGCCCCGTCGTCTTCAGTCAAATCCGGTGCGGCCTCAACGGTCGCCGGTTTCGCGTCTATAAGTTTCGTTCCATGGTCGCCAACGCCGAAGCGCTCAAACAGCAACTGCAGAGCCGCAACGAACGTACGCTCGTCTTCAAGATCCGCAACGACCCGCGCCTTACGCCCATCGGCAAATGGCTCCGCAAGTTTTCCGTCGACGAGTTGCCCCAGCTTTGGAACGTCCTCATCGGCGACATGTCCATCGTCGGCCCGCGGCCAGCCATCCCGGAAGAGGTAGAACAGTATAAGCGCTGGCAACGCCGCCGCCTCCGCATGCGGCCCGGCCTAACCTGCCTCTGGGCGGTGGAAGGACGCGACACCGTAGACTTTGAAACATGGATGACCCTCGACATGAGCTACATCGATAACTGGTCTCTCGCCCTCGATTGGAAAATCATCCTCCGCACAATCCCGCAAGTTCTCATTGGTAAAGGAGCTTATTAGTTCATGGAACTTATCCCCACTCAGGAAGAGGTCCTCTCCCTCCTCCGCCAAACCGGTGCCCTCCGCGAGGGCAATTTCGTCTACCCGAACGGAGTCCACTCCGACCAATTCCTCCAGATTCCTCTCGCCTTCCCCGCGAACGGCATCGGCTCCGCGCCCCGTACCGTCCGCGTGGAGGTGCGAGCGGGTGGAGCAAGGTCGACCGCCGAAGCCGTCGCAATCCTCGCCAACCAGGCTCCGA
>JANODS010001455.1:0-11387 GCA_031412835.1 Acidobacteriota bacterium
CGGCCCATACCCCGCAAACACCTCCGCCAACTCCTCCGTCCGATGCACATGCAAGCTCCCAAACGTCCGCGAGTCCTCAAAAACCAGCGCCGCGCCCTTCCCTAACCCCAACCAAATCCGCGTAAATCGCGGCAGCACCCGCGCATCCGGAATCCAATAAAAATGCCCGGTCATCCCTAATTGCACCCGCAACGTCCAGCCCTTATCCAAATGCACCAGCACATTCTTCGCTCGCCGGGCATACCCCACCACCTTCCTCCCCCGCACCGTCTCCACCACCTCATCCGGCGACTGCGGCGCAATCAAACTCGCCCGCAGCACCGTCATCTCCCCGATCCGTACCCCCGGCGCGCACTCCTCCAGCCGCCGAACCATATACTCCGCTTCCGGCAGCTCCGGCACTATCGTTGATCCAAATGCGCCAGCGGATTATCGAAATCAAACCCAAACAAACGTGGGTTCTCCCCAATCACCGCAGCCGAAACAATGTAGAACACGTAGTCGTAAGTCTCTTGCGGAATATCGGACCGAAACTCCGTCAACAACCGCCAAAAGTTGCGTTCCCGCGCATTACTCGGCAAGCTCTTGATCCGCTTAATCACTCGACCCTCCCCCCAATTGTAAGAAGCCATCACAAGTAGCCCCGAAGCCAGCGAATCCGTCGAATACAGGTCCTTCAAATATCGTGACGCCGCCCCGGTTGCCTTCTCCCAGTTGTGCCGGTCGTCCCCAGTGTCCGGCCGAGGCAAATCCGCCAAAGGCCCAATCTTTAACCCATACTTCGCCCCCGTTTCCGGAATAAACTGCCACATCCCTTTCGCCAGGCCCATGTAAGTCGGCGGCCCGCTGATAAACGGGTCGAAGTTACTCTCCTGCATCGCGAGATAGAAAAACTGTGGCGGCAGCCCCTGACTCAAAAGCTCCGACGTAATCCGCGGCGTGTAATGGTTCTCCTTCGCCCGCATCACCGCCATCTTATACCGCCCCGACCCCTGCCACTTCTTGATATAGTTCTCCACCTCCTCCTTGAACCCCGGAGGAATATCCAACTCGCACTCCCCAAAAACCCGCGAAATCCGCATGATCAGCCGATCCTGCTCGCTCATCTTCGGGTCATACACTTTCAAAGTCGTCAGGAACTTCTCGTAGTTCTTCTCCATCTCCTGCCGCCGCGTCCGATACTTCCCCACGTTCTCGGCCTTCACGTTGGCAATATCCATGTCAATCGCTTTCATCTGATAGAAAAGCTCCTGCGCCAGAGCCTTCCGCTCGCTCAACTCCCGATGCTGGTAGTACGCGTACCCGGCAATCGCCAACGCCACCACCGCCACCCCGCCCAGTGCAATCGCAAACTTCGACTTCTGCTTCTTCTGCACTCGCTGGAAAGCGCTCCGGATCATCATCGTCTGATGCCCCGCCTCCCCCTGCGCCCCCGGCGTCAAGTACTTCTCCGTGTACGACTTCAGCACCATCGTGTGGCTCGCGACCGGGGCCGCCGCCATCGCGGCCGCGGGCGGCACTACGGCCTGCGGTTGCACTTCGAACCAAACCCAAGGACCCTCCAGCCCCAGCCGCACCGTCAATGTCGGTGCCACCGCCGCGCTAGCCACCCGCTCCCCGTTCAGCAAAATCCCATTCGAACTGTTCAGATCCTGAATCCACCACTGCCCCTGCTCGAACGACACCCGTGCATGCCGACGGCTAATATGGCTGTCGTCGATCCGAAGCTCGCACTCCTCCGTCCTTCCAATATGGAACGGAGTCTGGAAGTGGAACGTCTGCACGTTGTTCGAGTCGTTACCGGTGTGAACGCGAAGTACGGGTACGGAACTCATCGCTTCTATAGTGCGATACTCTTGGAGGTTTGTACAAATCAGTCTCTTTACTGTTGACTTTTCTGGCCGCGCTAAGCCTGTCTCTTGCCGCGGATCTAACCACCGACTCGAGCCTCGAACTGCGGCTACAACAGGAAATCAACTCCTACTCCTCCGCCGTCGGAGACCCCGTCCAAGCCGTCCTCATTGCGCCCTACACCGTCGCCGGCCTCCCCCGCATCGCCCCCGGCGCTCGCGTCCTCGGTCAGGTCGTTGAAGTTCGCCGCGTCGGTGTCGGCTTCGTCCGCGAAACCGCCACCCTCTCCTTTAAGTTCTCCAAAGTCGAGCTCCCCGATGGCTCCTGGGTCGAAATCAACGCCCAAATCCTCGCCATCGATAACGCCCGCGAAAAAGTAGACAAAAACGGACGCATTCGAGGCATACGCTCCACCAACACCCCCGGCTTCCGCGCCGCCGGACTCCTCACCACCCTCGCCGCCGTCGACCCCATCGCCCTCGCCTTCTCCACCGCCGCCTTCGCCTCCGTCCTCCGCTTCTCCGAACCCGAAATCCGCCTCAAAGCCGGCACGGAGTTCGTCGTCAAACTCGTCGACGGCCCTATCTGGGAACCCCTCCCCCCCCAACTCGTCGGCCTCGCCGAACCCATGCCCGCTGCCTTTCTCGAACGCCTTCCCTACCGCACTCAAACCCCCGGTCGACGCCAGGAATCAGACCTCACCAACCTCGTCCTCGCCGGCTCCCCCGTCGCCATTGAACGCGCCTTCCTCGCCGCCGGCTGGCAGGTTCCGGAAGCACTCAGCTCCGCCACCGCTTACCGCACCTTTCGCGCCCTCGCCGGAAATCAGGAATACGTCGACGCCCCCATGTCCACTCTCCTCCTCGACGGCCAGACCCCCGTCCAGTCCTGGTCCAAAGCCCTCAACACCTTCTCCAAACGCCACCATCTCCGCCTCTACGCCACCAAAGAACGCTGGCAGGATCAACCAGTCTTCACCGCCTCCGCCACCCAGGATATCGCCATAAACTTCTCCCGCGGTCGCGGCCTCTTCACCCACGTCATCGACGAAAACATCGACCGCGAACGGAACAAAGTCGTTCACGACCTCCTCTTCACCGGTTGCGTCGAAGCCGCCGACCAGATGCCTCGCCCCTGGGTCCCCGCCGAAGCCTTCAACGCCACCGGCCAGGAACTACTCACAGACCGCGCCGTCGCCGTCCTGGTCTTCAGCGACTGCCTCCGTCCCCGCCGCTTCGATGAAATCGCCGCCCCGGCCCCCGGCCCCTTCCGTCCGAATCAAATTTCCCGCATCGTTCGCCAAACCGTCCTCACCGTTCGCAACGACCTCTTCCGCGGCAGCCTAATCTACCAAGGTGCCTCCATCCTCACCATGGCCACCAAAAACTATCGCCGCAGCCGAAACTCCTTCCAGCCCATGAATGGCACCTCGATCGCAGGCCATCGTCCACGCTCCCCCAAACTTTCTCGCGGCACTGTCGACTGGGCCCCCGCCTCCGTCGAACTCGCTGTCTACGGCGGCTTCATGGTCTTCAGCAAGTCGACCGTCGGTGCCGAAGGGATCATGCTCCGGCTCGGACCCAACCCCTCCCAAATCCACGAACTCGTCGCCGCTAACCGCATCACCCCGGGCTTCGCCATCGGCATCTCGGTCACTCTGAACAGCTTCCGCTGGATCTCCCACGAACTCGGCTTCGGCTATCAACGCGGCAACCTGAAACTCGAACTCGGCGATGCCTCCAGCGTAGTCGAGAAAAGTACCGGATACCTCACCCGCCAGTTCACCTCCAA
The DNA here is from genome assembly GCA_031412835.1 of Acidobacteriota bacterium. GTDB lineage: Bacteria > Acidobacteriota > Terriglobia > Bryobacterales > Bryobacteraceae. The sequence continues at coordinate 3,643 of JANODS010001455.1, forward strand.
CACCCTCTTCCATTTCCGACCCCGCGAAAGTCGGCTACGTCCCTTCTTCGCCATCGGCCCCGTTGCCCAACTCGTCCATCTCACGAGCGCCCCTTTCACCCAAGCCCGCGGACTCCTCCGCCACGGTCTCACCAACGTCGGCATCATCCGTTCCGCTTACAATTTCACCGATGCTCCGCCCCTCCAAGGCGGTGGCATCTTCCAGTTCGGCGTCCAAATCGGCGGCGGCGTCCGCTATCGAATGAACGAGCATTGGACCATGCGCGTCGACTATCGCAACACCTGTACCCCCCCGCCCGACCTCCTGCGCAAATCCCTCGAACCGCAAGTAATGCCCAATCAAATGCACCGCGGACGCATCGCCCAGCAACGCGTCAGCCTCGGCATGGCCTTCACTTTCTAAACTCCACCGCCTCGCCCGCCCCGAAGTGACGCGCCACTTGCCCCGGCGCATGCACATGCGCCTTCGCCTTCCCCACCACCGTCGCCGTCCCGTCCGCGCTCAAGAGCACCGCCGTCGCCTCATCAATCCCCAACCCCACAATCCCCGGAACCCCAATCTTCTTCAGAAATACTTCCAGCCGCCCCTCCCGCTTCCGAGCCGAAAAATGGCTGTCCGTTATCAAATTCTCCAAATATCGGATCTTCAAAAAGTCGCTCCCGATCGTGATCTTCTTACTCGCCGGATCCGCCATCGCCTCCTCCGAAGTCACCGTATCGAACTCCGCCGAAAAATAGTATTGCCCCAGCACCGCCAACCCCGCGCTCGTCCCCCCCACCGGATACCCCGCGTCGATCCGCTCCTGCACCGCCGCCGCCAGCGCCGTCCCCTTCCACATCCGAATGTAGTTCCACTGGTCGCCCCCGGCAAAAAAGATCGCCTCCGCGTGCCGAATCTTGTCCACGACAAACGGATCCCCCGCCGCCTCGCGACTCCGCACAATCAAAGTCGCCGCTGAATTTGCCGCCCCTTGCTTCAAAATATAAGGGTTGTAATCATCCGTCCCCCGCGCCCGCAGCACCAGCACGTCCCCGTTCCCACTACGCTCAATCATCCAGCGGAACGCCGCGTCCACATCGCCCCCGCCTCCCATCAGCACCGTCCCGCCAGTGCCCTTCGTCGTGACGTCCGCCGCCTTGCCAGCGCGAAAATAAGAGTAAGGATCCTCCGCCGCAAAAAGCGGCAGAGCCAGCAGAAAAAGTAGTTTCATCGTCGATTCCGTTGCAGCGCCAAGCCAGCAAACCAGGATAACGTGATCGCCCCCGCAATCGCGTACAGCGGCAAATCGAACGAATGGGTTCGTTCCGTCACCACCCCAATCACCCACATCACCACCGCCCCTGCCAGGCTCCCCGTCCCCCCCAAAAGCCCCATCGCCGTCGACACCGAATCCCGCGAAACCTCCTGCGTAAACGTCAAATACATCGCCATCCACATCCCCAATCCAAAGTTCGAAACCGCCAGCAACCCAATCAACTGCGGTCGATCCACCGCCCAAGGCACCGCCGAAGCAAAGGCCACCAACACCGTAGCCACCGAAAACACCACCGTCCGCGAGAATCGCAAACAAGCCAATCCAAACGCGATGTACCCCAGATCCAGCGCCAAAAATATCGCCGTCAAAATCCACTTCATCTCATCCGACCCCGGTGCCATCCCCCGCTGCTGATTGAAGTAGGTAGGCAGCCAATTCACGTTGAAGTATAGGATCGGGTTCACCGTGCTCGTGATCACCGCCACACACCAAAATGACTTCGAACGCAGAATCGCCCCATAGCTCGCCACCGCCGACCCCATCGGAACCGGCGGCCATATCGCCGCGAACTCCGGCCGCCGCGTGTACCAAATCCACACGCCAAACCAAACCACTCCCAATAGCCCCACCACCACAAACCCCATCCGCCATCCCGCCATTTGTGCCACCGTCAAAATCAACAGCGGCGCAATCAACGCCCCCACGCTCTGCCCGCTCGTGAAGATCCCGTTCCCCATTGGCCGCTCCTTTTCCGGCAACGCCCGCGAGACAATCTTCAGCGCCCCCGGCCAATTTGGCGCCTCCGTGATCCCCAACAAAATACGGAAAACCGCCAAACTCGCAAACCCCGAAGTTAAAGCCGTCGTCAACCCCACCAAGGACCACAACAGCACCGCTCCCCCATAAGATGTCCGCAAATTCCGCCGGTCAATCAGCCCGCCCACCACAAACTGCGACACCATATAGGCGTAGTAAAAAAACGAAAAAAGCAGCCCCAACTTCTCGTTGTTCAGCCCCAACTCTTCCCGCATCAACGGGGCCATCAAGCTCAACGTCTGCCGATCCAAATAGTTAATCGTCGTACCTGCCAAAAGCAGTCCACACAGCACCCACCGCGATCCAGAAGTCAGCATCAGCGCTATTCTACTCTGTGATGGCCGAATACGACGCAATTCTCTTTGACTTCGATGGCGTTCTCGCCGACTCCGAAGCCCTCCACTACGCCTGCTGGGTCGACATCCTCACCCCCCACGGCATCCACCTCACCTGGGACAACTACCAAGCCCACTGCATTGGCATCACGGACCGCGCCATGCTCGAAGTCCTCCGCCATCAAGTCGATCCTCCCTACGACATCGACCTCCTGTGGCCCGAATACCCTCGCAAAAAGGCCCTCTTTCGCGAAAAGGCCGCCGCGAACCCTCCCATCGCGGAATCCACCCGCGAACTCATCCTCGGCATGGCCGGCCAGCCCATCGCCGTCGTCAGCTCCTCCGGCCGTGCCGAACTCACGCCCGTCCTCGAAGCCGCCGGCCTCCTCGCCTGCTTCAAAACGCTAGTCTGTTTTGAAGACGTCGTCCGTCTCAAGCCCCATCCCGACCCCTACCTTGAAGGGGCCCGCCGCCTCGGAGCCGTCAATCCTCTCGTCGTCGAAGATTCCGACGCCGGTGTCGCCTCCGGCCAAGCCGCCGGTTTCGACGTCCTCCGCCTCGAACATCCCGATCAACTGGCCGAAAAACTTCGAGCCCATTTACACGGTCTCAAAATCGTATAAACTCATGGTAATTGTCCATGAGTAAACTACTCGTAACTAGTGCTCTCTTCGCCGCCACGGCGCTCATCGCAGGCGACCCCCACTGCCCCCGCTACCCCGACGCCGTCCGCGCCGAACAGATGGAGCTCCTCGACCTCGACCGCTCCTTCCAAGCGCATAGCCGACGTGCCAGCTTCAACAAATCCGGCCCCCGCCAAAACTCAAGCCGAACCAATCTCGTCGACCAGCACCTGTTCGCCAAAATGGCCAACGATAACGTGCGTTCGGCCCCCGCCTCCACCGACGCCGAGTTCGTCCGCCGCATCCACATCGACCTCACCGGCCGCATTCCCTCCGCCGAAGCCGTCGAAGCCTTCCTCGCCGACCCCGCCCCCGACAAACGCGCCAAGCTCATCGACCAACTCCTCAACGGGTCCGCCTACGCCGACCAGCTCACCACCTTCTGGGCCAACAAATTCAAAGTAACTCGCTCCCACGAATCCATCGGCACCCTCGGCCGTAATACTTTCTACGAATGGCTCCGCCAGTCCATGGCCGCCGACCGCCCCTACGATTCCCTCGTCCGCGAACTCCTCTCCGCCGCCGGAGAAGTTGACTCCGTCCCCGGAACCCAGTTCTTCGCCCGCTGGATGGACATCAACGGACCCGTGCAAGACTCCTGGGACGATATCACCGACAAAATAACCACCACCTTCCTCGGCTTCAAAACCGAATGCATCTCTTGCCACAACGGCCGCGCCCACCTCGAAAAAATCAATCTCTATCTCACTAAACGCTCCCGTACCCAGTTCTGGAAAATGTCCGCCTGGCTCTCCCGCATGGCCTTCGTTCGCTGGAGTGACGACAACATCGGCTTCCGCCCCCGCGTCATCATTAATGATCGTACCTACGGCTCTTACTCCGGCTCGGTCTCCACCGGCAACCCCGGCAATCGGCCCGCCCGCCTCGGTGCCGTCGTCGAACCCGAGTTCATCCTCACCGGTGCCCAGCCCAAATCCTCCGAGTGGCGTCGCGACTACGCCGCCATCCTTACCGCCGACAAGCAATTCGCCCGCGCCACCGTCAACCATATCTGGGCCTATCTCTTCTCCCACGGCATCGTCGATCCCCCCGAAGCCTGGGACTTCGAACGCACTGATCCTAAACGCCCACCCCCCGGCGATTGGCCCATTCAAAATACCCATCCCGAGTTACTCGAAGCCCTGGCCGATTTCTTCATCCAGAATAACTACCAGTTCAAGCCCCTCTTCCGCCTCCTCGTCAATAGCGAAGCCTACCAACTCGCCAGTCGGTACGAAGAGAAATGGGAACCGGCGTTCGTCAAATATTTCGCCAAACACGAACCCCGCCGCCTCTCCGCCGAAGAGCTGTACGACTCCTTAACCACCGCCACCCGCACCGAACAACCCATGATCGCCCTCGGCATCGGCCGCACGCTCACTTACGCTAACCAACTCCCCGACCCCACCGAGCCCTCCACCGATTTCCGCGTCACTGACTTCATGAACCAAGCCGGCCGAGGCAACTGGCTCACCATCGACCGGTCCTCCGAACCCACCATCCTCGGCCTGCTCTACTCCATGAACGATACGCAAAACGTAAATCGTTCCCTCGGCAACGCCTCCGCCGCCGTCAGTTCCCGCAACCGGGTCCTCCAAATAGACGGAGCCCCCATCGACGACGAAGAAGCCATCCGGCGCATGTTCCTCGGCACCCTCTCCCGGCCCCCCAGCGAAACCGAAACCGCCAAAGTGCTCGCTTACCGCAGCGGCCTCCGCGCCCAATGGCTCAGCGACCTCCAATGGGCGCTGCTCAACAAACTCGATTTCATCTTCAACTACTAACGGAGGCCAGCCATGCACCATTCCACCCGTCGCCACTTCCTCTTCGGAGCCGCTAGCGCCTCCCTCCTCACCGCCCACGCCGATGCCGAGGTAACCTCTCTCCGCTCCGCCACCCCCCGCGGCTCCGCCCGCGCCTGCATCTTTATCAACCTCAACGGCGCCGCGAGCCAAATGGATACCTTCGACCCCAAGGACGGCCCCTGGAACCCCCGCGACGCCGACATCCGCGACTACCCCGGCGGCCACCGCCTCTCCCGGCGCTTCTTCCCCAAACTCTCTACCCAAACGAACGACCTCCTCGTCCTCCGTTCCTGCGCCAGTTGGGAAGCCGCCCACGAGCGCGGCCAGTTCTACATGCAGACGGCCCACTCGCAGAATCCCGCCCTCGCCGCCGAAATGCCACACATCGGTGCCGTCATCGCTCGCGAAAAAGGGGCCAGCGGCCTCATCCCCCCCTTCCTCGCCTTCAACCAAACCAGCCTCCAAGGCGCCACCTTCCTCGGCGGCCTCTTCCAGCCGATGATGCCCCCCGCCACCCGCACCGGCATCGGTACCCTCACCCATAACTTCTTCGGCACCGCCCAACAAAGCGAAGCCCGCTTCGAAAAAAGGTTCAACTTACTTAAGGATCTCGACGAACCCCTCCGCCGCGCGCCCTTCAACTCCGAAATGGCCGCCTACGGCAGTTACTACGACCGCGCCAAGTCCATGATGTACAACCAAGCCGTAGATGCTGTCTTCAAGTTCGACGCGAGCGACGAAGGCCGCTACGGCAACACCGCCCTCGGACGCTCCCTCATCGTCGCCCGCAACGCCGTCCGCGCCAAAAACGGCGCGACCTTTATCAACGTCACCCAAGGCGGCTGGGACACACACGTCGGCCAGTTCGATCCCGGCCAGGGCACCAACATTTACACCCTCACGAACGATCTCGACCGCGCCGTCGGAGCCCTCGTCGAAGATCTCAAATCCACCGGCGACTTCGACTCCACCCTCATCGTCATGATGGGCGAATTCGGTCGCACCCCCGGCGTCCTCAATAGCCGCGCCGGCCGAGACCATTACCGCAACGTCATGTCCGTCGCCATGATGGGTGGCGGCGTTAAGGGCGGGCGCGTCATCGGAGCTTCCGACGCCAACTCCGCCAACATCACCGAATTCGGCTGGTCCGGCAACCGCGCCATCTACGTCGAAGATATCACCGCCACCATCTATTCCGCCCTCGGCGTCGATTGGACCAAGTCCATCAACGACACCCCCTCCGGCCGCCGCTTCGACTATCTCGTCCAGTCCCCCGACCTCAACTTCCGCCCCGTCGAAGAGGTCTTCGGATAAATGCGGGCCCTCCTGCTCTTCGCCGCGGCCACGGTAGCCTTCGCCCAAACCCCGGCCACCATCCAAATTCTCTCCGACGCCTCCCAGGTCCTCGTCGGCCGGTCTCTCCAGTTGCAGTCCGTCGTCCGCGACGGAGCCGGCAACGTCCTCCAATCCGCCCCCGTCGCTTGGACGGTAAACAACACAACCAACGCCTCCATCAGTGCCACCGGTCTCTTCCAAGCCCGCAACCTCGGCGTCGTCCGCGTCACCGCCCGCTCGGGCCTCGTCGTCGCCGAAACCGCCATCCAAACCATCCCCAGCGAAGTAAAAATCTCCCCCGCCGAAGCCGAAGTCAACGTCGGCACCACCCAGCAGTTCTCCGCCTCCGCCCTCGACGCCGACGGCAACCCCATCCCCAACGTCAACTTCACCTGGTCGGTCACCAATCTCCGCAACGGCGGCACCTCCACCGCCAGCATCACTCCCCAAGGCGTGATGACGGCCAGAGCCGAAGGTTCGAACTTAGCCATCGCCACTTACAACTACGGCGACCTCCAAACCGGCCTCCAACGCCAGTGGCTCGCCATCGCCCGCGTCAATACCAACGTCCGCCAAACTTACGAACTCAAACGCCTCTATCACAACGTCAACCAACAGCGGACCCAATTCGAACTCCGCGCCCGCCAGTCCATGCTTTGGGCTACCGATGAAGGCGACCTCTTCTTTAACGCCTCCCTCGATGGCCTCGCCGGCGGTCTCCTCAATTGGCGCGACGGCCAATGGAAGATCGTCAGCGCCGCCGGCATGCCCCGCTTCGCCTCCGGCAGCTTCGCCAACGAATTCTTCGCCCACTCCATCACCCGTAACGGACGTATCTTAACCTATGAAGACACCAACATAAACGGCCGCCAACTCTCCCTCGGCGATCGCTCCGGCGTCATGCCCGTCTTCGCCAACAACACCCCCCTCGGTGGCACCGAAGCCACCGCTAATATCTTCATCACCCGGAATTCACTTACCAGTTCCGGCTCCAAAATTGTTCGCGCTACTTTCCGCTTCGAAAATAATCCCGTCACCTACACCGGCCTCTTCCGCTCTTACGGCAATCAGGATTACGATCTCCTTGTCTCCACTTTCGACCGGCTCCCCGATTTCTCGAATACCGCCTTCACCGTTGAGAACGATTTCGGCATCGCCGATGACGGCACCGCCTACTACGCCCTCCTCCAAGGCTCAAACCGCATCGTGTACCGCCACCCTCCTAACGGCGAACGCGAAAAGGTCATCGCCGTCAACGATCCCTTCGCCGGCTCTACCGTCCGAAACTTCCCCGGCGGTCGCGGCAACCATCCCACCTTCTGGGTCGAAGAAAACGGCAATCTCATCCTCGCCGTTACCCTCAATAACAACAACACTTACTACGCCCTCATCGACCGCGCCAACAAAATCGATTCTCTCCAAATGTCCGGCCAAACCGGCATCCTCTGGCACCATCCGCGGCACGGCACCCTGATCCACGCTAACCCCTTCAATAACAAAGGCAACGGCGTCTGG
>JANODS010001456.1:0-6635 GCA_031412835.1 Acidobacteriota bacterium
TGACCGACCGCTTCCTCGAACGCTACTTCAACAACCGCGGCTACTACCGCCTCCTCACGCAACCCGAGATCGATAACCCCGATCAACGCATCTCCGACGATATCTACTCGTTCACCCAGCAATCACTCACCTTCGTGCTCGTCTTCGCCAACGGCGTCATGCAATTGGTCGCCTTCGGCAGTGTCTTATGGTCCATCTCCGCCTACCTCGTCCTCTTCGTCGTCCTTTACGCCACCGTCGCCACCGCCGTCACTTTCGGCATCTTCGGCGAGAAAATGGTCTCCCTTTATTTCACGCAACGCCGCCGTGAGGCCGACTTCCGCTTCGGCCTCGTCCGCATCCGCGAAAATGCCGAGGCCATCGCCCTTTACCATGGCGAAACTCAGGAAAAGGGTCAAGTCCGCCGCCTCTACGCGAAGATCTTCGGCAACGCCAATGAGCTGCTCCACTGGTCGCTCCGCCTGAACTTCTTCTACTACAGCAACAGCTTCCTGACCATGGTGATTCCCACCCTGATCATCGCGCCCCGCGTTCTCTCCGGCGAACTCGAAGTGGGCAGCATCGTCCAAGCCACCGGCGCCTTCGCCGCCATCCTCGCCTCGCTCACGCTGCTGCTGGACCACCTCGAATCCCTCAGCCGCTTCGCCGCCAGCGTCGACCGTCTAGAGACGTTTTCCGACAGCCTCTCCCCCGGCAAGTCCAAGCACCAGGACGACGCCAAAATCACCACTCAAAGCGACGAGCACTTGCATTTTGACGGCGTCACTTTGGAAACGCCAAATTACGAACGCACCCTCGTCAAAGCCCTTACGTTTTCGGTGCCGCCCAGCCAAAGTCTCATGATCGTCGGTGCCAGCGGCCTCGGCAAAAGCTCGCTCCTCCGCGCCATCGCCGGCCTCTGGGACGCCGGAACCGGCACCATCAAACGCCCGAGTTCCGAAGAAATTCTGTTCCTGCCTCAGCATGCTTATATGGTCCTCGGCAGCCTCCGCGTCCAGCTCAACTACCCCAACCTCGACCGCGCTGCCTCCGACGAAGAACTCCGTGAAGTCCTTAGCCTCGTCAACCTCGGCGGCCTTCTCGATCGCTGCGGAGGCCTCGACGCCGAATTCGATTTCGACAAAATCCTCTCCACCGGCGAGCGCCAACGCGTCGCCTTCGCCCGAGCCCTCTTGAAAAAGCCTCGCTATGTGTTGCTCGACGAAGCGACCAGCGCCCTCGACGGCGATAACGAATCGGCCCTCTACGAAAAGTTAGTGGCGACCTCCAGCACGATCATCAGCGTCAGCCATCACCCCGCGCTCGTAAAGTATCACGCGCAGGTCCTGGAATTAAAGGCCGACGGCGCATGGCAATTGCACTCCTCCGCCGACTTCCGCTTTGATGGCGGCATTCAAATCGACTAGACTCTCCAGTGTGCGAATGAAACTGCTCTCTGTCTTAATGTTCCTCCCGCTCCTCAGCGCCCAGCCCGTCCCCACCTTCGATCTCGTGATCGCCGGAGGCCGCGTTATAGACCCCGAATCCGGCCTCGACGCCGTCCGCCACATCGGCATCACCGCTGGTAAAATCACAGCGATTTCGTCCCAGCCCCTCCTCGGTAAAGCGACTCTCTCAGCCGCTAACCGCGTCGTCGCCCCCGGCTTCATCGACCTCCACGCCCACGGCCAAACCAACCAAGCCAACGAATACCAAGCCCACGACGGAGTCACCACCGCCCTCGAACTCGAAGTCGGCGTCCCCTCCGTCGGCGCGTTCCTCCGCTCACGCGAGAACAACGCCATCCTGAACTTCGGGGCCACCGCCTCTCACGGCGCCATGCGGACCATGTCCATGACCGAGTTCGCCGCCGAAGCCAAGGGTTGGCAAGACACCCCGAACCGTTGGAGCGACATCTCCATGAAGGGCCGCTACAAGCCCCTCGCCGCCGCCGAAGAGTACAGCCTGCTCGCCGCAAACATGGAACGCGGCCTCCGCGAAGGCGGCCTCGGCCTCGGAGTCGCCCATCAGTACTACCCAGGTGCCACCCGCGAAGAGATCTTCCGCATCTTCCAAATGGCCAAGCGCTGGAAGGTACCCATCTTCACTCACGTCCGTTCCATGGGCCCGGAAGCGATGCAGGAAGTCATCGCCAACGCCGCCGCCACCAGCGTGGCGCTACATATCGTCCACATCAACAGCATGAGCCTCGGCTCCCTGCCCTTCGTCCTCGACTTGATTGAATCCGCCCGCAAACAGGGCCTGGACATCACGACCGAGGCTTACCCGTATACCGCCGCCTCCACGTTCCTTGAATCCACCATCTTCGACGACGGCTGGCAGGAGCGTCTCGGCATCTCCTACGGCGAAATCCAGTGGGTGAAGACGGGCGAGCGCCTGACCAAGGAGACGTTCGACCTGAACCGCAAGGCTGGCGGAGCGGTGATAATGCACCTCATGAAGCCGGAGTGGATCCGCCGTGCGATGGCCTCGCCGTTCGTGATGATCGGCTCCGACGGCATGCCGTATGCGCCCGGGGCCCACCCCCGCAGCGCCGGGACGTTTGCGCGAGTGCTCGGCCTCTACGTTCGAGAGCAGCAGGTCCTGCCCCTAATGGATGCCTTGGCGAAGATGACGATCATGCCCGCCCGCCGCATGGAAGCCATCGCCCCCCAGCTCAAAAACAAGGGAAGAATCCGTCTCGGAGCCGACGCCGACATTACCGTCTTCGACCCCGCCCGCATCATCGACACGGCGACGTTCGAGAAAGGGCTAAGCTTCTCCGTCGGCATCGACCACGTCTTAGTCAACGGAGTCGCCGTCGTCCGAGAAGGCAAAAGCGTCCCCAACACCTTCCCCGGCCAAGCCGTCCTCGGCAACTACGCCACCCGCCGCTGAATTAGACTTGAACTATGCCCGTTCGCACCACTGCTAAAACGCTGACTTCCGCTCTTGAGGAAGTCACGCATGACGCGAAGCGCGCCAGCTTCATGGAAGCGGCAGTGCGTCGGCTCGGCCCGGTCGATCGCGAACTGCTAACTCGTTTTTACCTGATGGAACAATCTCAGCAGCAGATTTGCAGCGAGATGGGGCTTACGGATACCCAATTCCGGTTAATCAAGTCGGGAGCGATGGCGAAGTTAGGGGGTTCTTCCCGAAAAACGCTAAGTCGCAAGCAACCAGACATCGTGGGCAAGGGAGTTAGTGTTGACGTTGAGCGAATCATCCCAATCGTGGCGCACGCCGTGGCGGTCTTTGGTGACGAACAGCGAGCCTCCCACTGGCTGAAAACGCCCCTGCCGCTTCTTGAAAACCGAAGCCCGGTCCAGATTATGATGCGAGGAGGCGATTTGGACGTAATTGACCAGATCCTTACCCGGATCGAGCACAACATCCCGACTTAGATGTCGAAACGGATCTTCCGAGTTTGCCGTTCTATTCACTCGCGCCTGGACGGAGAAGGAGCCAAGCGCGCCGGAGGCCGTTGGAATTCACCAGGAAGACCAGTAGTTTACATGGCCGAGAGCGTCTCGCTCGCTGTCCTCGAAAACCTCGTCCACATGGCGAAAGAAGATTTCCCGACCGGCTACATCGCAATCACGGCTGTTCTGCCCGACGAACTCGTTGTCATGACCGAAGAGCGCCTGGTCGCCCAGTTAGGCTTCAATGACCAGAAGACCCTCGGTGATCAATGGCTCGACCGCCGCCTCTCCGCCGTCCTCGCGGTCCGTTCCACAATCGTGCCTTTGGAACACAACTACCTACTCAATCCGCAGCATCCAGATTTTAGCAGGATCATTACCGAACAACCGGTGGAATTCGTCTTCGACGAACGCCTGTTCGGACACCCGCCGGTGAGCTAGCAGCGACCAACGATTTTTGGCTCCCCGGAATGGATTCGAACCACTGTTCACGGCGTCAAAGGCCGCTGTCCTACCATTAGACGACCAGGGAGCACCCGATCAACAACTCTAGTTTACCACTCCCCACTACCACTCGGAATACTTCGTCCCCTCTAAACTGATTTTTTCCGACGAACTCCGGACATCAAATATCCCCGGCTCCGCCTGGCTCACCGACGCCGCCGCTTCCTCCATAATAATCTTCCACGCCGTATTGTTCCCCACCATCGGGTCCATCGGCACCTGCCGCAAATACCCCTCCCTCACAATATCCTCCAAATTCTGCGGTGCCTTCTGCTTATCGTACGTATACTCGTCAATCACCGCCCGCATCGTCGTCAAATTCTGATGCAGCACCGTCTCCCTCGCCCGTATCACCGACTTGTTATACAGCGGCACGGCCACACTCAAAATCACCAGCACAATCGCCATCACCACCATCAATTCGATGATCGTGAATCCGCTCCTACCACTCCGCGTACGGCGTTCCATCGGCTGCTTTCTCCATTGTTTTTGAATACACCGCAAACACATTCTGCCCCCCCCACGCCGACGACTTCGGATCATCCCGCGTCGACCGCTTCCCCCAGTCCGTATTGTTCGTGAACGGATCCTTCGGCAACCGCCGCAAAAACCGCATTTTTTTCTCGCTCGAATCGCTCAAACTCCCCGCCGCCTGCCCCGGTGCCCCCGGAATCCCCTGCTGCTGCGGACCCATCAACCCGCCCGCGCCGCCGCCCGGTTGACCCGTAACCTTCACCCCATCCACCAACACTTCCAGCGTCTCCGGAAATCCATCCGCATCCGCCTTCAGTTGCCCCAGCTGCCCCTTATCGGCCATATCTTTATACTTATCAATCGCGCTGTGAATCTCGCGCAGAGCCAGCCGAAGTTCCTTCTCTTTCTCCCGCCGAACCTTGTTCCGCGCCAGCGGCACGGCCATCGTCGTCAGCAAAATGAGAATCGTAAACGCCACGATCAACTCGATTAGCGTCATTCCCCGTTGCTGTGGCCGCCGTCGTTTCATCGGATCTCAATCGCCACTCCCGGCGTCTGCGCCGGCACCGGCTGCAACTTCGAATTCTTCAAGCTGCTCTCGGAAATCGTCACACTCGTCACGCCCTGCGCCAACGTCTGGAACGTCAGCGAAAGCAACGCCCCCGCCCCCGTCAACCCCGGCACGCCCGGCAACCGATTCAAGATCACCGACACCTCCCCCGCCGCTGGCGCATCCTGATACGCAAAGTTCACCCGCTGCCCGTCGGTCGACAAAAACGCCCCCGCCGTCGCCGCTGCCAGCTTCAAACTCTTCGGGTCATACTTCACCTTCAACGGAGCCGAAAATAAATCCACGGCCTCCGTCACCTGCAGCGTAATCACCACCGGCGAACCCGCCTTCGTCACCACTCCCTCCGGCTGCCAATTCAATTTCACCGGTGCCCCCGGAGCAATCAAGCTAGCCTTCGGAGCGTCCGTCGCCACCGTCGGTGTATCCAACGTCGAAGGTGGAGGCGCAACAACAGGCACTGCCGCACCCTCCGGCGCTGACCGAATCAGCCGAACCGTTTGATCCGCGCCCGCCGCAATCCCACGCAAATTCACGGGCAAAATCTCTTGGCTCCGAATAATATGCGGCACCAGCGCAATCATCAACTCGCTCTCATTCCGAGTAATCGATTCGTTCGAGAACAGCCGCCCCAAGTAAGGAATTTGCATCAGCAGCGGAATCCCGCTGTAAGTCCTCGTCTCGGTCTGCTGCACCAACCCACCAATCAAATTCATCTCGCCTTCGCGCAGCCGCAAATCGTGAATCACCTTTCGCTGCCCAATCACCGGCTGCTGAATCCCACCAATATCAATCCGCTCTTTCACGGTCGAAATATCAATTTCCACGTGCAACGAAACCTCGTCATCGCCGTGAATCTTCGGCAGAATATCCACGTTCACACCGACGTCTAAATATTGAAATTGCGTGTTCACCAGCGGGCTCACCCCGCCGCCTCCCAACCCAATGCCCGGCTGAAACGAACCCGACGCCGTCGGCACTTTCTCACCAATTTTCAACGAAGCCTTCATCCCGTCCGCCGCCCGCACCTGCGGCGTCTGCCGAACTTTCGAGTTACTATCCGACATCACCGCCCGCAAAATCGCACTCGGCAGGTTCACCGCGAAATCGCCTGCCACCAGCCCCCGCAGATCCGGCAACCGCAACGAATTCCCCTTCCCATCGGTCCCCAACGCCGGCGAAATCGTCGCGCTGATCCCTTGCGTTGAAAGCGCCGACGCCAAATCTCGCGTCCGGCCCCGACTCGTTTCAATCACGATCACGTCCACCAACACTTCCGCCTTCGGCTTGTCCAAATCCTGCAACAGCTTCTCCACGAGCGATACCTGGTCCACCGTCCCCCGCGCCAAAATCGCGTTTTGGGCGTTATAGGTAAACAGCCGCCGAATTTCCGTCACCGACCGAATCGCCACCGAAATCTCATTCAACTCCTGCACACTTGTGATGTTTTGCAGGTAAAAAACCTTGACGACGTTCTCTTCGTAGTCCCGGCGCTTGGTCACGTTGTCATTCGTAATGAAAATCGTGTTCGCGCTTAGAGGCTTCCAAAACATCTTCGTCAACGTCGACAAATACTCCAACGAATCGTCGAGCGTAGTATTCGTCAGATCGACTGTAAAGTTCTTCGACGGCATCTGCATCTCCGGATCGAACACCACATTGATCCCCGTCAGTTTGCCCAGCGTCTC
>JANODS010001457.1:0-2126 GCA_031412835.1 Acidobacteriota bacterium
GCCGCCAAACTCAACGCCGTCCAACTCGAAGTCATCGAGCTCACCGAGAAGACCGACAACGCCATCAAGTTCCTCAGCGACATGTTTTACTCCCGTGCCTACAAACTAGCCTCTACCCGCATCGGCGTCCCCGACTACCGCCGCCTCGTCGAAGCCAAGCTCCGCGCCGCCGGCGAACTCTACAAGTTCATGACCGATCGCTCCCACCAGACCAGCGCCTTCGTCCTCGAACTCATCGTCGTCATCATTCTCATCATCGACCTCATCGTCCTCTTCACCCGCCCCTAACTCAGAATTCCCCCTGCCGCCCACTCATTCGCACCACGCCCAGCCTCCTGCAATCCAACAGCGAATTCGCCATAAACGCATCCAGATCAACCGCGCGATAAAGTCGATTCATCCGCCCAGCTCGCTCGCCACTTCCTCGCGCGTGTATGACCGAACCACAGGTCGCACCGTCCAAACCTGGGTCCTCTGCGCAGAGGCCTCCCAACCCTGAGAAACCCAAACAAAGTTTCAAATCGTCGCCGCCTACGGTTTCGTCGGCACTAACAACTCACCTACGCCCAAGTCTTCTTCCAGGAGTGGCCAACGGATCGAATACCCACTCGGCGACAAGTAACAACGCATCCGTTCAACGCTCGTAGCCTGAGCCAACTTCTCCGACAACTTCTCCCAGCGAATCTCCGTCTTCCCCCGATGCGTCGTGATCGAAAGGTGCGTCTCGTTCGCGCTGATCTCTCGAGCCAGAATGGTGCTAGACGCCACGGCGGCCTCCAAACAAGTCGTACCAACCCGCGGCAATCTCGTCAAAATGCATATAAACGATTCGCCGCGCGTCCCGCCGCGACCGCGCCGTCAAGTTGTGCTCGAAGTCCTCTTCAATCACAAACTGGTCCGCATGCATCCAAAATTTACACTCGGAGTTGCCCTTCTGCACATATACGTGCATCGGCTCCTCGCCCTCATTCGAGTTAAAGTAGCAACGCCAACCCTGCAGTTGAAGTACCGTCGGCATCTGTGCCCTCCCAGTCGAAGCAAGTATAGTACAGAGTGACGCTATGGAATGGCACGCTCTCCTCAACAGCGAAGGTTCAGCCCTCGAACCCCTCGCGCTCCGCTATAAACTTCACCCCCTGCATCTGGAAGATTGCCTCCACGGCGACCAAAACCCCAAGCTCGAAGAAGGCTCCGGCTACTCGTTTATCGTCCTCAAATCCGTCTACCGAAAGGCCGACGGAGACCTCGATTTCGGCGACCTCGATATCTTCCTCGGCCCCGACTTTCTCATTACTTTCGAAGAGCACGCCTGCCCCGCGTCCCGGGAACTCATCGCCCGTCTCCAGTCCCAATCCGATTCGCTCTCACCCGGAGCGATTTTCTACAAACTCTTCGACGCCCTCGCCGACTCCTATATCCCGATCCTCGACCACTACAGCGAGGAAATCGACGCCCTCGAAGACGAGATCCTCGCTAGCCCCGAACCCGCCCAGCTCCCCCGCATTTTCGCCATCAAGCGCGGTCTCATCGAGATGCGCCGCATCCTCACCCCCACCCGCGACCTCGCCAGCCACATTCAGCGTTCCACCCAGCTCAATCTCCCCCCCGATCTCCTCCCCTATTTCCGCGACATCTACGACCATTTAGCTCGTAACATCGACACAGTCGAAATGCTCCGCGACTTACTCAACGGCTCTCTCGACATCTATCTTTCCAGCGTTGCCAACAGAACCAATCAAGTAATGAAGGTGCTGACGATCTTGAGTACGATTGCGCTCCCGGCTCTAGTCATCAGCGGCTTTTACGGCATGAACTTCGACGCCCTTCCCGGAATTAAGAACCCAAATGGCGCCGTCTACGCCATCGCCGCCGTTGCCGCCTCCTCCTCCGCCCTCCTCGCATGGCTCCGCTGGGCACGCTGGATTTAACCCCGCCCCACTCCCGCCCAACCCGTCCCCACTTCCCCGTCCCTCCCCGAACACGCCAAGCTCCCCAGCCCCAACCACTCCCAAACCCCGCCGCCGACCCCGCCTCACTCCCGCCCAACCCAGCCTCACTTCGCCCATCCGTCCCCAAACACTCCAAGCTCCCCATCCCAAAGCCCTCCGCAGACCCCGCCCCCCAAC
>JANODS010001458.1:0-10206 GCA_031412835.1 Acidobacteriota bacterium
CGCCGGAGACGAGCAGGACGGCCGCGGGTTCGGGGCTGTCAGAGGCGGAGGCGGTGAGAGAGAACTGCAAGCCCGAATTTAGGGCACCGTTCGCGGCGTAGGCCCTCAAGCCGCTAAACTGAATGACGCCGTCCAGGTTCCAGTTACCGCCGTTCGCAAATGCCATAAACACGACCGCGCTTGAGTTGCTCGCGTTCGATGTGCCCGACGGCTGGGAGGCGTAGAGAGTGGTCACGCTAAGGGGCTGGATCACGACAAGGCCGGATCCGAGTTGGAGTTGCGAAACCTGAATCGAAGTGGGGGCCACCACCGCGGGGTCCGCGTTGACATTCAAGGCGTTAGCGTTGATCGTCCATATGCGGTCGACTTGCGGCACTCCGGCGGGCGGATTATAGCTTGAGACGTAAGGGGTTCCGGTAGAGCCCCACACGGTGGTAGTCGCGGTGTTGGTCGCTTGGTTGTAGCTGATAGTGAACTGTTGCGTGAGGTTGTTGGACCAGCCCAGGAGACCCGGCGTGTAACGGTATTGGGTCCCCGAGGTGATGGAACTCTGGTCGGCTCCAGTGCCGATTTCCCATCCGGCAGCTCCCAATCCGCGAGCTCCCGCTTGGATGATGCTGGTGAAAGAAAAATCGGTGGCCGCGAGGGGGGTTGCTGTCAGGCTAGCGGCAAAGGTGAAGGCGAAGGTGGCAAGAAGGCGTCTGGTGATCATGGCTAAGTGTCTCTTTTGCGAACGGAACAACTGCTCGTCTATCCTAAACATCGGGATAGCGAGAGATTGGCCGCATAGAGTGACTTGCTTAGCCCCCTTTGAGAAAAGGAGTATATTTCACCTTACAGAGACATTATCGGCGGAGTAGGCCGGGAGCATTAGTAGAAATGGGTAATTGTGATTGATCCGCCAAAACAATGTTCCACGTCGTGCCCGGGAGAGGTCGGGCGCTCCGCGTATCGTCCAGAATAGAGAAAATCCTCGCCTTGGCGAGTGAAGGCGACATCAAGAGGAGCCGGGTCGATGCTGCAATGGACGAGTGGGACGATGTCGGGCTGGGAGATGGGGTGGGGCAGATTGACGTTCCAATAGCTGCCTGGGCGGTTAGGGGCGGCGAAGATCTGTTGGATAGCGCGTTTGGCCAAGGCGACGGAGGTGGCCCAATCCTCCGGATGAGGGCGGCGGTGGAACTGCGAGATGGCGATGGCGGGAACGCCGAGGAGGGCGGCCTCGCGGGCCGCGGCCACGGTGCCCGAGGTATAGACATCAGCGCCAAGATTGCCGCCGTGGTTGATGCCGGACAGGACCCAGTCAAAGGTTTGGCCCAGCCCTCGGAGAGCGACGCGAACGCAGTCCGCCGGGGTACCGTCGAGATGGAACTCGCCGGGGGCCAGTTCGGTCAATCGGAGCGGAGAGGCGGTGGAGACCCGGTGGCCAACGTAGGACTGCTGCGAAGCGGGAGCGAGCAGGGAGACTTCGCCGAAGTCTCCCGCCGCGGAGCGTAACGCCGCCAGGCCCGGAGCGTCGAACCCATCGTCGTTGGTCAGAAGGATGCGCACCCTAGGCTACGGTGTACGAGTCGATGTGATTGGACAGGTAGCGGTCGAGTGCCATCTTATTCTTCGAAGAGAGTGCCTGCGAAAGGTCAAGCATTTCCGGCTTGTCGAGCGGTTTGAAACCTCGGGCCATTTGAGCATTCTCAAGGATATGCTCGATTTTCGGCATGCCGAGCACGGCACCGGCCACCGGGAGGGAGAGCGAATAGTAGAGTAGCTTTGCGGACGGGACCTGACCGACAAGGCCATCGGCCCCGAAGATCTTCATGGCCGTCACGCCGATCTTCTTGCGGATAGCAACGGGGAGGGCGACGGTTTCAAAACTGCTCTTCATCGCCGGATTAATGACCATGCCGGCAGGTCCGGGCTTCATGCCGACGAGGGCGGCGTTGAGGGCCATTTGGGTGACGTTGAAATCGTGGCGTTCGAGGGCAAGTTTCAGGACGGCTGGGTCGGTGTGGCAGGTGATTCCGACGAAGCGGATCATCTTCTGATCGCGCGCCTTGTAGAGAGTCTTGAGCACGCCGTCTTCGGCTTCGATGGCGGCGAGGTCGTCTTCGCCCATCAATTGGTGAATGTGGACGGTGTCGATCTGGGAGGTCTGCAGGCGCTTCAGGCTGCCTTCGAGAATCCGCATGGCGTCGTCGCCTTTGCGCTGGCCGATTTTGGTAGCGAGGAAGACTTCCTTCCGGCGGGTGGCCATGATTTTGCCGACGCGGGTTTCGCTTAGGCCGGACCCGTAATTATAGGCGGTGTCAATGTAGGTGACGCCAGCGTCGATGGCTCGGTTCATCGCGGCCAAGGCTGCGTCTTCCTCCTTGTACGACAGAAAGCGGCTGCCGCCGCCCATGCCGATTACCGGAATGCGGACGCCAGTGGCACCGAGAACGCGCGTAGGGATTTTGCCCGGTTCGGCCGAGTGGCCGGTGGCGGCCACGAGGGCTGCGAGGGCGGAGGATTCGAGAAATCGACGGCGAGAAATGCTCATTTGAGTTAGGCTCCTTGCTCAGCGGGTACGGGTCTGGAATGGGGCCGACGCGGGGCATCGGCGGTCGACCGGGATAGAACGATGTTTGCCACTGCGGCCAGGACGACGAGGCTGGCGACGAGGGACTGGGCGGAGATGGTCTCGCCCGCCAGTGCCCATCCTAACAGAAGGGCGACGACGGGATTGACATAGGCGTAGGTGGCCACCTTGGTGGGCGGCACGTGCTGCAATAAATAGGTGTAGCTGAGGAATCCGACGAGCGCGCCGACGACCGTGAGATAGGCAAGAGCGCCGACGGTAACGGTGGTGACTCGGTCGAGGGAGGGAGGTGAAAAGATGGCGCTAAATAAAAGCAGCAGGCCCCCGCCGCAGAGCATTTGCATGCCCGCGCTCGTGAAGTTGCTTTGAGGCCGAACGGTGCGCGGCGACAGAACCGTGGCCACGGCCCAGGTGAGCGCTCCGCCCAGGACGGCGAGCGAGGCGGTCTGGGCCTGGGTGGAGCCGGCCAAGCTCTCTGGCTTCAGGACCAGGATGGCGAGCCCGACGAAGCCGCCAGCCAGGCTAAGCAGGACACGGATTCCCGGCCGGGTATGGGTTTGGAGAAGGCGCTCTACGACGGCGGTCCAAAGGGCGATGGAGGCCATCAAGAGGGCGGCGACGCCGGAGGGCACGTGTTGGGCGGCCCAACTGACGGCACCGTGGCAGATCACGAAAAAGAGGACTCCGAGCTTGGCCGCGGCGGTCCAGTGGGCTCTTGTGAGCGGCTCCGAGGAGCGAGCGCGACCAAGAAGGAAGAGAATAAGCCCGCCGAGAAAAAAGCGAAAACCGGCCACGAAGAAGGGCGGTAGCGCTTGCACGGCGAAGCGAGTGGCGAGGAAAGTGGAACCCCAGATCAGGTAAATGGCGGTAAAGGCGAGACCGATGCGCCAGAGGGGAGGTGACATTTGCGGGAAACTCCTTGAGGGAGCCCCGGCACTTGGCTAGACGGGAGAAGGCCGATGGGCGGTGAGAACGGTAGCGGCGCGGCTATGATGAAGAGTAACATATGCGCATACTGCTTCTTTTAGGGATGGCCCCTAGCCTGTGGGCGCAACCGCTCGATTGGCGTCCTGTGATGCGAGCCTCGCTTGACCGGATGGTCGCGAGCGACTCGAAAATGGCCGACTATTCGTTTGACCGCCGCGTGATCCGGAAAGAGTTTGAGCACGACGGCAAACTGAAATTGGAATCGAACATGCTGATGCGGCCAGAGCGCGTGGAGGGGGTTTGGATTTCCCGGGTTCTGGAGAAGGACGGAGCCAGGTTGACGGACGTCGAGCAGCGTCGACAGGAGGAGATGATCCGTCGGAAGGTATTGGAAGGCAAGGCAGCGGGAGGGCATCCCCCGAGTATTCTGGGCCGCGAGAACGATGAGTTGATTCAGGAGTTTCCAGAGGCGCTGGAGTATCGGCTGGTGGGCGAAGAGATGATGGCGGGTCGCAAGGCCTGGGTGTTGGCTTGTCAGCCTCGCGTCGGCTACAAGGCGAAGTCAATGCGGTCGCGTTTCTTTGAAAAAGTGCGGGGCAAGGTTTGGGTGGATCAGGCGGAAAAGGACCTGGTGCGGGTGGATGCCGAGGTTTTCGATACGATTAGCGTGGGGTTTGGGCTGCTGGGTCGGGTGGAGAAGGGAACGCGATTTATTTTGAATCGGGGTCGGGTCTCCGAAGGCCATTTCTTTACCGAAAGCTCGCAGGTTAACTTTACGGCGAAGGTGCTGGTGTTCAAGACATTGATCAGCGAGATCAGAACGCAGTTCTACAACTTTAAGTTGAAGACCGGGATCGGGCCAACACGATAGACTGGTCGAGATGAAACGCCGAAGTCTGTTGAGCGCGATGGCCGCGGCCGTAGTGCCGATGCCGGATCTGAAATTGCTGGATGCGGCACCGGAAACGTATTGGAAGCGGCTTCGCGACGAGCAGTTTTTGCTGCCGGATTGGCGGGCCTACATGAACAACGGGTCGTTGGGCGTGGCACCCCGGCCGGTGGTGACGGCGGTGGCGGAATATTTGGAACGGGGCGCCGGAATGATTGGGAGCGAGTATCCGCGGTGGGGTTACGAGTTGATGGAGTCGCATCGGAAGGAAGCGGCGGCGTATTTGGGTTGCGCTTTTGAGAATCTGGCGATCACGCACAATGCGACCGAGGCGATGAGCATGGTGGCGCAGGGGCTGGATTTGACCAGCGGCGATGAGATTTTGATGACGGACCAAGAGCACACGGGGGGCAAGGGAGCGTGGTTGCTGCGGGAGGCTCGGCACGGGCTGCGGGTGCGTACGGTGGAGATTCCGCTGCCGCCGCGGGATAGCGCTCAGTTGGTGGATCGATTGATTGGAGCGATTGGGCCGAAGACGCGAGTGCTGAGCTTTAGCGGAATTTTGACGACGACCGGGCTGGTGATGCCGGTGCGGGAGATCTGCCGGGCGGCGCGGGCAAAGGGTGTGATCACGCTGGTTGACGGCGCGCATATGCATGGCCAGATTCCATTTCGCATCGACGAGTTGGAGTGCGATTTTCTGGCGGGTAGCCCGCACAAATGGCTCTTTGCGCCTCCGGGATGTGGACTGCTGTATATTCGCGATGAAATGCTGGATCGCCTTTGGCCGACCGTGACAACCGAGGCGTGGACGAATAGGGGGCTGAAAGCGGCTCGGTTTATGCAGGTGGGGACGAATAGCCGCGCGGTGCTGGAAGGAATGGGCGCGGGGATTCGCTTTGCGCAGGGGATTGGGCCTGATCGTGTGTATCGCCGGATTCACGAACTGGCTCGGCGGGCGCGGACGTTGGCGGCGGCAATCCCGGAGCTAGAGCTGTTGACGCCGGACGATGATCGGCTGTACGGCGGCTTGGTGGCTTTTCGCATTCCGAAGCCAATTTTCGCCCGGTTTGCGAAGAAGGCGGCGGCCGAAAAAATGTGGATCTATGGATCGGATTTGATGCGAATCGCGACGCATGTGCATACCCGCCCGCAGGATGTTGACCGGTTCTTTGCCTTGCTCAGGGAAAGTCGCTCGGCCTGATTGGAGCCTGCCGATTTCGCTTCTTCCTTACGATCTACTGCCCGACGGACATCGACTTCACATCCAAGGCTTCCCGGACCCGAGTCAACAGCGTGGATGCCGAGAGGTCGGCATCGAGTCGGACCACTCCCGTCGTAGCCAGCCCCTGCGCAAGCACCTCGCCCATCGCACGACTCGTCACATAGACCGCCCGAATCGCGGGACGGGCGACCCGCACTCCCAACACCAAGTCCGGGCCCGCCATGCGCGGCAAGGCTACGTCGGTCAATAGCAGGTCAATCGGTCCGTCGTGCTTGTGAGAGACCTCCATTGCCTGCAATCCGCTCCGCGCTTCTAGCACAGTGTACCCGGCCGGCTCCAACATGGCGCGCACCAACGCTCGCTCCTCGTCACGCTCCATCGCCACGAGTACGGTTTCGCTGCCCGTATCCCAACTCTTCTTCGGAACGACGAAAAGGTGGCTCGGTCGTTCCGGGGTCATGAAATCCGGCTGCGCCGCTTTGGGCCAATATACCTTCACCGCATTGCCCGAGCCTGGAGTTGTCGTCACAAGGATCGAACCACCGTTCTGCTTGATCAGCCCGGCCACCATCGCCAGCCCCAAGCCGTTCGAACGGGTGGTTTCCTGGGACGGGAAAAACGGTTCGAACAAGTGCGCGAGAGCGTCTGGGCTCAGGCCTCGGCTCGTGTCAGTTAGCGTCAGGACCACATAAGATCCCGCTTGCAGCGGCGGCTCGGCATCGGCGTTGATCTTCTCGATGATCTCGACAGAAGTCCGCAACGTCAAGCGTCCGCCCTGGGGCATCTGCTCTCGAAGGAACGCCGCGAGATGCAGAATCACCTCTTCGGTTTGGGCCACGTCCGATTGCACCGGCGGCAGCTTGGTGTCCAGGTGGACGTCGAGTTGCACCGGCTCGCCAGTCAACACGCGCAGCATCCGATCAGCGCTCTTCACGCTCTCGTTCAGATTGACGAGCCGAGGCTGGCGCGGGTGCCGTCCGCTCAGTGCGAGCAACTGCCGAGTCAAGGCCGCTCCCCGGTCACCGGCCTGCTTGATCTGTTCGATGTCCTTGCGAAGGGGGCTCTCGCTCTCCAGGCTCTGCAGCGCCAAGCCACTGTAGCCGGTGATTGCCGTGAGTAGGTTATTGAAATCGTGGGCGACGCCGCCCGCCAAACGGCTCACCGCCGCCATTCGCTCCGTCCGCATCTGAGACTGCTCGAAGGCCTTTCGGGCGCTAATGTCGTGCGCGGTAATGATGACGGAATCGATTGTGCTGAGTTCATTAAGAGTTGCCGTGAACACGCAGCTCATCGTGTATGGGTGCCCGTCACGCGCTGCGAAAACCAGTTCCGTACGGGCTGGAAACGGGCCGCGCAGATACGCTTCGACTTGGGTTTGGAACCGCTCCATGTTGGCCGGTAAGGCCACGATCTCCCAAAAGAACTGGCCCTTCACCTCACCACCCGAAAAATCCAACAGCGATTCGCAGGCCCGGTTCATGCGCTCGATTTCGCCATCCGGATTGAGCACAAATACGAGCGCGCCGGTCTGATTCACGATCCCGTCGGAAGTGGCAAGGCGTTGCTCTAAATCCTTCTCCGCCGCTCTCCGAACGGTGACGTCGCGCACGGAAAGCCCCATCAGCTTCCAATTCGAAAAGGTCAACTCATCCAGCTTTACTTCGACCGGAAACCGAGTGCCATCCCGCCGCACGCCGAATAGTTCGCGCGCTCCCGGACTCGTCATATAGTTGCTCCGCTGCCGCCCCCGCGCCGGCGGCGGAATCAGTGCCGAGATATTCTTGCCGCGCAGTTCGTCCAAGGTGTACCCGAACTGGTTCGCCGCCGCCGGGTTCATGCTCTGCACTAGGCCGGACGGGTCAATCGTGAATATGGCGTCCGAACTGTCTCTTACGATAGCGGCGCTCAGCACGTCCTGGCCCGGCACCGACGGTTGCTGCTGCGCTTGGAACAGCCTGCGGCGGGTATCCCAAACCATCCAGCCCAACACGACCGCGGCCAGCCCTAGAAACCCCGCGATCAACGGCAAGGTCATGTTGGTTTGCACCAATCCAATTGCGGCTCCCGGAGGCGCGGCCACCGATGTCGTCGCCGACACGGCGATCAGGATGATTAAGTTGGCGGTGGGCTGTCTGAGGGTTGGCATTGCGGAGCTACTCGATCATAGTAGCCTTCGGTCGACATTGTTCGCAATGAATCTCTAGGGTTTTCGTACCAGGGTCGTACATCCGAAAGTAATGGATGCGCATAGTACTCTAGATACATCCTTATGGCAGAACAATTCACGGTACGGCGCGCGACGCCGACGGACATGGACCTCGTCCTGCAAATGATTCGGGAGATGGCTACGGCGGAGCGCAAAGCCGACGCGGTAACCATCAACGCCGCCGCGATGGAGCGCTACGTTTTCGGCGAAGACTCCATCGCCGAAGTCTTTCTCGGCTTCTGGGAAGACGAACCGGTGGCCTATTTGATGCTCCAGCACCGATTTTCAAGCTACAGCGGCACGCCGGTCATCTACGTGGAAGACGTATTCGTCCGAGCGCGCAGTCGTGGTCAGGGCCTCGGAAAGTTGATGATGGCCTTCACGGCCAGCTACGCCCTGCGGCATCACTACGGAGCGATGCACTGGAGCGTCCTGGATTGGAACGCTCCGGCAATCCAGTTCTATGACCGTCTCGGCGCCAGCCGCGAATCCGGCCGTTTGTACTTTGACCTCGCCGGTGGCGCGCTCCAGCGCTTGGCGCAGGGTGCCCCCAAACTCTGGGACTAAAGGCCTACCGCCGTCGCCCCGCCGTCGACGGCCAACGTCTGGCCCGTGATGTAGCTTGACGCATCGGACACCAGAAAAATCGCAGCGCCTTTCAACTCGCCCGCCCGCCCCGCCCGCCCCAGCGGCACGTGCTCGCGCAAGTCGTTTTCCATTTGCGGCAGAATCCGCTCCGTCATGCGGGAAGGGAAGTAGCCCGGAGCGAGGGCATTCACGCGTATTCCGTAAACCGCCCATTTCGCCGCCAACTCTTTCGTGAGCGCAATCAAGCCGCCCTTGCTCGCCGTATATGCCGCCGCGTGGATCCCTCGCGGCATCGACCCCCGCATTCCCGCAATCGAGGCGATGTTCAAGATCACTCCCTTCTTTCGCGCGATCATCTGCCGGCCCGCCGCCTGGGCAAACAAAAACGCTCCAGTCAGATTCGTATCGATCACCATCCGCCATTTTTCGATTGAGACCTCTTCCGCCGGCTGCCCCCAGGAAAGTCCCGCGTTGTTGATCAAAATATCGCACGGCCCGAATCGCTCAACCGCTTCGTCCACCTGCTCCGGGTCGCTCACATCGCACAGCCCGCCCTCACAGTCGTACCCCTTGGCTCGAAACCCTTCCAATGTCGGGGTCAGCCATTGTTCGCGACGCGCCAGCAACCGCACCGCGCAACCCGCCTCGGCCAATCCCTCGGCGATCTCCGCCCCCAGGCCTCTGGAACCGCCCGTGATCAGCGCCCGGCGCCCATCCAATCTAAAAAGTTGCATCGTGATCCTCCCAGCTATCCTGATACTATGACCACCGCTTCGGCAAGCACAAACGAGCACAGAGAAAAGGCCCACGCCAACGGACCCGTGAAAATCGCCCTCATCACCGTGAGTGATACGCGTACGGAAGAGACCGACGCCAACGCCCATTGGCTGCGCGCCGAGATCGCCGCCGCCGGCCACGAGACCGTCGCCTACCGCCTGATCAAAGACGAGCCAGATCAGGTTGCCGCCGTCCTCGACGAACTCGCGGGTTCCGAAGCGCGGATTCTGTTGTGGAACGGCGGCACCGGCATCTCGCCCCGTGATACCACTTACGACGTGCTCAGCCGCAAGATTGAGAAGACCCTGCCGGGCTTCGGAGAACTGTTTCGAATGCTCAGCTATGAGGTGGTCGGCCCCGCCGCCATGCTCTCTCGCGCCACGGCCGGCGTCTATCGAAAGAAGCTCGTCATCTCCACGCCCGGCTCCCCGAATGCCGTCCAACTGGCGTGGTGCAAACTCATCGCCCCGGAGTTGGAACACCTCGCTTGGGAGGTCATCCGATAGGGATAGAATAAAGGGGACTATGCATCGTTTACTGCTTGGGCTTGGCCTGGTGGCGACCCTCTTCGCCGCGGATTGGCTGGATTGGCGCGGACCGAAACGAGACGGCACCAGCGCGGAAAAGAACCTCCCGTCGACGTGGTCGCCTTCGGGTGAAAATTTGGCCTGGAAGGCCGACGTGCCCGGGCGTTCGGCACCCGTCGTGCAAGGCGATCATATCTACATTTTGACGAGCCTCGGCAAAGGCCAGACCCTGCAGGAACTGCTCGTCTGCCTCAACGCCGACACGGGCAAGACCCTATGGCAGAAGCCGATCAATCTCTATTCAAGCGACGTGCCGCCCCATCGCGTGGCGTGGTCCTCGCCGGCGGTTGACCCGGCCTCTGGCAATGTCTACGTCTTGAGCGTCCATGGCACTCTAACCGCCTTTTCTCGCGACGGCAAGCTCGTCTGGGAGCGCCCGTTGGCCGAACAGTTCGGCTTTGTGACGACCCACGGTGGCCGAACCGTTTCCCC
>JANODS010001459.1:0-1623 GCA_031412835.1 Acidobacteriota bacterium
CCCGCTCTCCCGATCCCGCTCTACGCGCCGGCCCCCTGCTGCGCCTTGCACGGCTCCATCGCAAAGCCGGCCACCTCAAAGAGGCCCTGCAGGCCTGGGCGAGCCGGAGCCCGTCGCCGAGATCGCCGTCGCCGCCAGCGCCGGAGGCACCGACCTGCCCCCGATTGGCTTCGAATCGAAAAATTACTCCACCCCTTCCGTTAGCGTCCCGTTCGTCGATCGCTGCTGACCTGGCTTCCTATCGTAATTTACCCGCTGCCTGCAAACCGTTCGCCGATCTTTGACAACTGAATACTAGAACGCGAGCTTCAAAGCGAACTGCACAACCCGCGGATTCCCCGTCGTATTCCGAATTACACCATAGCTAGCCGCCGTAATACTCCCCCCTGGATTCGCAAAGTTAGCAATATTCAGCGCATTGAACAGCTCACTCCGCCACTCCAGGTTCACCCGTTCGGTCAACGTAAACTTCTTGTTGATCGAAAGGTCCGCGTTTCGCTGAATCGGGCCCCGAAGAATGTTCCGCCCGGTATCTCCAAAGAAGTTGCCAGCGCGGACAAACGCCGCCGTATTGAAGTATTGATTCAGCCGGGCCTGCGTCCGGCCCTTGCCCTGCGCCGTGGCGACCGTCGCCCCCGGTGCCCAACTCGCACGGCTATTGGCCGTTCCGTACAACGCCGCGCCACTCGTGTCGAGAATGTTGATCGGCGTCCCGCTCTGCAGAATCGCCACCCCGGCCAACTGCCAGTCGCCAAACATCCGCTTATTCAGGCGCCCATGCGGCAGGTTGTAGCTGAAGTTCACCACCACACGGTGCGACCGATCAAAATCAGACAGGCCACGGTTCAACGAAAGCCGCGTCTGATCGCCGTCCGTTCCCGTAAAAGTGGCTCCGGTGCCGGACCCGGAGTTGTTGTCCAACGACTTGGCCCAGGTGTAGGAAGCCAGCAGCCGCAGCCCTTTCGAAAAGCGCCGCGTCACCGAGGTTTGCAGCGAGTTATAGCTCGAATCGGTGGAGGTTTCGAGCCAAACTAGGCCCGTCGGCGAGAAGCCGACGTAGGGTACCCGCAGCGAGGCGTTCGCCGCCGTGTTCGTCGTCTGGCCGCCAATCGGGTTCGTCGCCGAAGCCAGAATCGGCTGGTTGATCAACCGTTGTGTGGCCAGCCTCGACCCCTTCGTGCCCTGATACCCGGCTTCCACCATCGTCGACGGCGTCAATTGATACTGCACGTTCAAGCCCCATTGTTGAAGGTAGGGCGTCTTCAGAGTAGGGTCCACGGCGTTCAGCCCAATGGCCGGACGATCCGTCGTGTACGGCGGCGCGAACACTTGGGGCACCACCGGGAACTCATTGCGCCCCGGCAGCGTGGGGAACGGATTCTGCAAGGAGTACGAAACGTTCGCCGAACCCTGCAGTTCGGTCCGGACATAGCCGGGCAGAGACAGCGCTTCCAGCAAACCCAACTGGTTCGACAGCCGATCATAGTAGATGCCGTACCCGCCGCGCAGCGCGATTTTTTCGGAGAGCTTGTAAGCAAAGCCAAAACGCGGCGCGAAGTTCCGATTGGGCTCGGAATCGAGCAAGGTGTTCGCGACCTTCGGGATACCCGGGATAGGCTTCTG
>JANODS010001460.1:0-1963 GCA_031412835.1 Acidobacteriota bacterium
TTGGCTCGACCGCTTCCTCGAAGGCAACCAACAAGCCCTCACCCCCCTTGAACAACAAGGCCTTCGCGACTTCCAAAACGGCGGCTCCCAATGCACCCAGTGCCATCAAGGAGCCGAATTCACCGCCGCCTCGTTCTCCAACAAAGCCACCCGCGGCTTCAACCCCACCAACCCCGGTGATAATGGCTTCTTCCGCACCGCCGTCTCCCCCCTCGGCGATGACCCCGGCCTCAACGCCCTCGACCCCTTCGGCAACCCTCTCTTCAACGCCGCCAACCCCAACAACACAAACGGAGCCTTCAAATCTCCCGGCCTCCGCAACGTCGAACTCACCGGGCCCTACTTCCACGACGGCGGCCAAGCCACCCTCGAACAAGTCATGGACTTCTACGCTCGCAACGGCGACTTCCCCGCTGGCGGCAACCTCGGCCCCGGCATCGGCCGCATCCGTCTCACCCCCCAGGAACGCAACTCCATCGTCGCCTTCATGAAGGCTCTCACCGACGACCGCGTCCGCTTCCAACGGGCCCCCTTCGACCATCCCGCCCTCTGCGTCCCCACCGGCCACGCCGAAGACGCCCCCGGCATCCTCGCCGCCGATACCTCCGACCCGTGGTTCGTCCTCAGCGCCATCGACCGCTGGGCCCACATCCCCGCCGTCGGCCGCGAAGGCGCATCCGTCCCCCTCCAAACCTTCGACGAACTCCTCCGCGGAATCGGCAACGATGGCTCCCGCGCAAATCACCTAACCACCCCGTGCGTCCCTTAGTCCAGCATCGCCTTCCATCCCGCGTCGTCCTGGCCCATACTGATCCGTTTATCCGCCCGAACCAGCGGGAGTCGCAGCAATGTCGGCTCCCGCTCAATTTTTTGCAGAAGCTCCCCCTCCGACTGCCGCAGATACTTCAGCCCCGCTTTCTCATACGCCTTGCTCTCGGTATCCAACATCCCCAACAGCGTAAACCGGTCAATAAACCGCTTGATCTCCCCCGCCGCCATCGGCTTCAGCTTCAAGTCAACAAAGTGGATCACCACCCCCCGTTCTTTGAAGAACCGTTCCGCGGCCCGCGTCGCCGAAGAACCCTTCACCCCAAAAATCTGCACGCTGCGCTTCTGCATTATCCCTTCCGTTTCCCTCCCACCATGAACTGCACATTGCTCGTCGTCGGCCGAAATCCTAATTGCGCCGATACTTTCAACGCCGCCTCCCGAATCACCGGCACGTATTTCGCCTGCGCCTTAGCCGTCAACACCGCCGCCGGAGCGCTTATGCTAAACGCCGCCACCGCCACCCCCTGCCGATCTCGTATCGGCGACGCGATACACCGCAAACCCACCGACCCCTCTTCGTTGTCCACCGCGTAACCCGCCTCTCGGATCCGCGCCAGCTCCGCCAGCAGAGCCTTCTTCTCCGTAATCGTATTTGGAGTGAACCGAGGCAGCTTTCCTCCCGCCACCCGAGCCACCACCTCCGGAGGTTGAAACGCCAGCAGCGCCTTGCCCAGCCCCGTCGAATGCAAGTGCCGCCGTTCACCCGTATCGGCGTAAAGGTAGAGCGAACTAGGGCTCCCCACCGTATGAAGGTAGAGCAACCAATTTCCATCGATCGTCCCCAGGTGGACCAGTCCACAAGCCTGCGCCGCCGTCTCCTGCAAAACCAAAAACGCGGCCTGGTAGACGGCGGACCGCCGCAGATACCCCGTCCCCGCCCACAGCGCTTTCCCCGCCAACCGGTACCGTTTCGATTCGCTCTCCTGTTCCACGTACCCGGCCGCGCACAGCGTGGCGGTCACCCGATGTGCCGTCGCCGGAGCGAAGTCCAACTCCCCCGCGATCGCGGAAAGGCTCAGCTCATACGGCGGCTGTGCGAGAAGATCCATCACCTGGAACGACCGCAAAGTCGACGACATCGTCTCCACTCTAGCCATCGCCTTCAGTGTAAACGATTCCGCATCGCGGAATT
>JANODS010001461.1:0-1813 GCA_031412835.1 Acidobacteriota bacterium
ACAACACCACCGGATTGGCGATAGCCATCCCGTTCACTCCCGCCAACTGAACTTTGCCGCAGATAACGGAAACATCCGGATAGGTCTCCAGCCCCGTAGCCAGCACCACGATCCGCTGGTCCGAAGTCATCGTCCTACAACCCTTCCCTCGCACCAACCCACCTACCACCTGAATCAAATTCGTCGAGATCAGATTATGCGGATACGTCCCCCCGCTCATCCCAAAAGCTTCCCCGTTCAAATACTCAAACCGTTCGCCCGTCTCTTCTTCGAGCTTCAAGTACTCAGCCGGGCTAATGCGAGGAGTCGGTGCTGTCGCCATACCCCTATCGTACCCCCGTCACCAGCGCCTCCACGTCCTTGGTCAACTGCGCCAGCGCCGGCTTCACGCTATAAAACATATGCCCCGCCTCGTACATCCGCGTCGTGATGTTCTTCTTATACTCCGCCGGCAATCCCATATGGCTAAACGTATACTCCGTCGCAAAATATGGCGTCGCCAAATCGTAATAACCCGACCCGATATACACCTTCATGTAAGGGTTCTTCGCAAACGCATCCCGCAGTACATCAGCCGTCTCCACGAACCGATTCTGCCCCGCCGGCCCGTAATCCCAAGGCCCTATCCCCCCGCCCAAAATGTAATATTGCAGGTCCGACTCATAGCCCAACTCCCGCCGCGCATAGTCGTTGAATGCCGCCGTGTAAGGCGCTCGAATCGCCGTCATCGCAGGATCAAACCCCGCCACTTCGTCACCGTTATTCCCCTCCACCGCCGTCAACCGGCCATCCAGACGCCCCACCACTTTCCCCTCGCTCCGCCGCAATTCCTTAATGAAATGCATGATTTCCGGCCGTAAGTTGTTCCGTTCCAAATACTCCTTGCTCAATCCCGTCAGCCGGCTCAACTTGTCCAAAGTCGACTGCCGCTCCTCCGCCGTTAACCGGTCACCCTTCATCAAAGCCACTGCGTACTCGTTCAACGCAAACTTCTCCGCCTCCGCCGTCGCCTCCTTCAACCCCGCCTGCTGCAACGAAGCCGGCAGTTTCTTGTGGTACCAAGCGATGGCCGTATAGGTCGGCAGAAACAGCGGATACGGCAGATCGTTGCCCTTCGAAAACCGCGCCGTCTGAAAATGCAAAATCGACGACACCAGCACGATCCCGTTACACGCCATACCCCGGTCCACCAACCACCCGGACAACCCGGCCGCCCGGAACGTCCCGTAACTTTCCCCAATCAAATACAGCGGCGAGGACCACCGGTTATACCGTCCCAAGTACAGCCGAATGAACTCGCCCACGCTCGCGATGTCTCCCTGCACCCCCCAGAACTTCTTCCCCAACTCCGGCTTCGCCGCCCGCGAATACCCGGTCCCCACCGGATCCACAAACACCATATCCGTAAAGGGTAGAAACGTCTGCGCGTTTTCCTTCACTTGGTACGGCGGCGGCGGATACGACCCGTCATCCTGCATCGGAATGTAACGCGGTCCCAACACCCCCAGATGCAGCCACACCGTCGCCGACCCCGGCCCCCCATTGAACGCCACCATCAGTGGCCGCTTGTTCACCGGCGTCGGCGTATCCAGCGTATACGCCACATAAAACATGTACGCCTCCGGCTCCCCCGCCTCGCTCAACAGCGGCATCCGCCCCGTCGTCGTCGTGTAATTCAGCGTCTTCCCGCCGATCACAATCGAGCTCTTCTTCTGCACGGGCGGAGGCTCCCCCACCGGTTTCGCCGGCTGAGCGAACATAGTGAAAGAGGACAAAGCCACCAAAAGAAAGCGCATTGGTAGATTATGGCGCG
>JANODS010001462.1:0-4158 GCA_031412835.1 Acidobacteriota bacterium
TTTTCGAGGGTGGTGGCGGCGGAGAGGAAGCGGAGTTGGGTGCTGAGGTCTTTGCCGCCGTCGGCGTTGCGATTCCAGAGGGGGCCGGGGAGGCGGAGTTCGCGGAGGGCGCGGAGGCCGATCATGCGTTCGAGGTCTTCGGGGATGGCGTTGACGGCGACCCAATCGACCATTTCGAGTTGATAGTCGGCAGGGGGGAGGTCGGCGAGGTCGGTGATGAGTCGGCCGGCGATGGCGACTCGGCCGCCTTGGAGGAGTGTCCAGCGGGCGACGGCCTGGTCAGCGGGGGCGGCGTAGGCGGCCAGCGCGAGGAGGAACACGCACCAGCGCATTAGACGATCTCGTTGAGTTTTCGTTCGGCTGTGGGGAAGGCTTTGATCTGGGCGCCGAGGACCTCTTCGGAGAGGGTGAGGTAAAGATCGCCGAGGGTGCCGGTGGTCCGCGTGTGGAGGCCGGTTTTCATGCCTCCGGCGTGGCCGGCGAGGATGAGGGCGAGGTTGTTGTTTTTGTGGGCGTTGGCTTCGGCGTGTTCGTGAAGGAAGGCGACGACGGTGTTGTCGAGAAGGGTTCCTTCGCCTTCACGGACCGATTTGAGCTTGCCGAGGAGGTAGGCAAATTCATCGACGTGCCAGCGGCAGATATCGCGGAGGATGCGCATGCCGCGGGGGGATTCGACTTCGCCGTGGGTGTATTCGTGGTGGCGCTGGGCGGTGTGGCCGAGCCAGGGGAATCGGGTGAGGCTTTGGCACTTGGTGAGCATGTAGGAGGCCACGTGGGTCTGCTGGGAGGCCAAGGCGTGGACGAGGAGATCGCTTTGGAGTTTGGCGATGCGGGGGTAGTCGCGGAGGTCGCCGGCTTCGGCGGGGCGGTCGACGGGTTGGGCGTATTGCGGGGGGAGGGTGGCGATGGAGGTTTCGAGTTCGCGGACGGATTGGAGATAGTCGTCGAGTTTGGATTTGTCGTTGGCTCCGAGGCGGGATTGGAGGGATTTGGTTTGGGATTGGACGGCGTCGAGGACGGACTTTTGACGGGCGACGGAGGCGGCGTCCTTGATGCCGAAGAGGCGATCAAAGAGGCGGTGGGGGATCATTTCGGGAGGGAGGGGGCGGTCGCGGTCGGCCCAGCTGAGATTGCGTTGGATGCTTTCGCCGAAGGACTCCTGGCAGACGCCGATTTGAAGGGAGCGGAAGCGGGTATCGCCGCCGATTTTCTGGGCGATGGCTTGGTCGATGGACGGGCCGCCGGCGCCGCGACCGGTGTACGTTCGGCAGGAGACGACGGCGGACATGGAGGGGTAATGGCTGTTGCCGGGGCCGGGGAGGCGGGCGGCGGCGGAGTCGAGTCCGGTGATGATGTGGACGTCGTTGCGAAAGGGGGCGAGGGGTTGGAGGCACGAGGGGAGGGCGAAATCGGCGCCGATTTCGCGGGGGACCCAGTATTTTTCGGGGATGCCGTTGCCGTTGTACCAGAAAACAAAACGCTTGGGAATCGTTTTGGCGGGGCCGAAGGCGTAGGCGGTGCCGTTGGGGTTGAACATGGCTTCGAGCGGGGGGAGGCCGAGGACGGCGCCGAGGCCGCGGAGGAGGGTGCGACGGGGGATGCGGGTTTCAATGGGCATGGGATTCCTCAAGAAATGGCTGGGAGGTGACGGTGGCTAGGACCAGTTCGCGGAAGCGGAAACCGGATTTGGAAAAACGGTCGAAGATGATTTCGAGATGGGGGCGGTCGGCGTCAGTTTCCGGGCGGCCGAGGGCGTAGCGGAAGAACTGTTTGACGATGCAGCGTTGGCAGGCGGGGGTGCGGGCGAGGATATCGCCGGCTTCGGCGGGGGAGGAGAAGGCGGAGTTGGGGACGCCGAGGATGGAGGCCTGGGTATTGACGGGGAGGGCGGTGGGAACGGCGTCGCGGCGGACGTTTCGCTTTACCTTGTCGACGGCGGGAAAGATGAGGGCGATCTGCTTCTCGCGATAGCGGCCGATGGCATCGAACTGTTCGAAGCCGAAGCCGATGGGGTCGACGAGACGGTGGCAGCCGGCGCAGCTCGAGTCGGAGAGATGGACGGCGAGGCGGTCTCGATTGGTTAGGGGTTTCTCTTCGGAGAGGACGGGGAGGGTGGTGGAGACGCCGGGGGGCGGCGGGGGGACGATTTGGCAGAGGAAGTGTTCGCGGACGAAGAGGCCGCGGTCAGTAGGGGCGGTTTCCGAGGGCTTGGAGGTGAGGGTGAGGAAACTGGCGTGGCCAAGGATACCGGCGCGTTTGGAAGCCGCGGGGAAAGCGACGCGGGCGAATTCGGTGGGCGGGGCGGGGACATCGTAGAGTTGGGCGAGGGGGGTGTTGACGAAGCTGTGGCGGGCGGTGAAGAGGTCGAGGAAGTTCTTATCGTTCCAGACAAGGTCTTCGAAGAGATGGGTGGTTTCGGCGAGCATGGACTGGATGAGTTCGGCGCCGAACTCGGGGAAGAGGGTGCGTTCGCGGAGAGCGCTTTTGAGGCGATCAAAGCGAAGCCATTCGGCGAGGAACTGGTTGAGGGCGAGTTTGGCGCGGGGGTCGGCGAGGAGGCGGCGGGCTTGGGTTTCGATGTCGGCTTGGGTGGATAGTTTGGCGGTGCGGAGGGTGGCATCGGGGGCGGTGTCCCAGAGGAGGTAAGCGAGTCGAGCGGCGGGGCCGGGGCTGGTATGGAAGAGGAAGCCGGGGGATTGGAGCATGGTTTCGACGACGAGGGGGGCGTCGAAGTCGGGGCCGAGGAGTTTGGTGAACGTGGCGCTTTCGGCGGCGGAGAGGGGACGGCGGAAGGCGAGTTCGCCGAAGGAGCGGACGAACTGTTCGGGGCAGGCGGGGGCGGATTTATCGCAGGGGATGAGTTTAGCGAGGGCGCCGGAACGGCCGGCGGCGCGGGTGAGTTTGGCGGCGGCGCGGGCGTAGTCTTCGGCCATGAGGGGCGAAATGTTTTGGCCGGCGGCTTGGTTTGTAAAGCCGTTGATGAAGTCTTCGGGGGGGAACTGGTTGGCAGGTCGGGTGCGATCGTTGAGGAGATCGGCGACGGTGTTGTTGTACTGGGAGTGGGTGAGGCGGCGGAGGGCGGTGGGGAGGGGGAGGACGGCGGTGGGGGCGGTGGCGGTGGGAGCGGGGAGGGTGTTGAGCCAAGTGGTGAAACGGCGAAGGGCTTCGTCATCGGCGCTGCCTTGTTTGATGCGCTCGCCGCCGGCGTGGGGGAGGCGTCCCGTGGGTTTGCGCCAGAGGAGGTCGGCGGCGGCGAGGGGCTGGAGAGTACGAGTGAGGTCAGTACCTTCGGGGGGGAAGAGGAGACGGGTGGTGGAGGCGACGCCGTTTTCGGAGTGGCAGGCGCGGCACTGGGCGGCTTCCAGAATGGGAGCCACGCTGGGGGTTTGCGCGCTCAGCGGCAGTGTTGTTAGTAAGAGAAGCTTGCGAAGGGAGTCCACGCTTGCTTATTCATATCAAATTGGCGAACTAAGCGCTACGGCGACGGTGACGCCGGTGGGACTGGTCGCAGTGCCGACGGTGATTTCGACGGGTTGATTGCCGACGGGAAGTTCGTCGGGCAAGCGGACGTTGAGTTGGAACACTCCGGCTACTAGGCCGGGGGCGGAGCCAGCGTAAACAACTTCCGCGGGTAGGCCGCCGATGCGGACCGTGACGGGGAGACGGAGGGTGTTGACGGCGGTGGAGATAGCTCCATCGAAGTTGGCGGGGTTAGTGAGGCCTTCGCCGGTGCCGTAGAAGACGACGATATCGCCGGGGTTGGCGGGGTTAGCGGCGGTGTTCACGCTGCCGGATTGGTTGAGGGCGGCGGCGAGGCCGCGGCCGCTGGAGTCCGCGGTGAAGAGGGCGGGTTTTGCGGGGACGACCGGGAGATTAACGGGGATGGAACGGCCTCCGTTGAACTCGACTTCGACGCGGGTGGTGGTGCGGCCAGAAGCGGCGTAAGGCACGATGACGCTGACTTGATTGGCTGAGACATAGACGAGGGGCGCGGGATCGAAATCGAAGAGGACACGGACGCCGGCGAGTTGGTTCGCGAGGCGGCCACGGCTATCGAGCTGGGCACCGACTAGGGCGGTAGGTCCTAGGTTCGAACCGAAGATGGTGATGATTTGGCCAGGGGAGACGGCACCGGTTTGGTAGCTGGCGGCGTGGACG
>JANODS010001463.1:0-1410 GCA_031412835.1 Acidobacteriota bacterium
GCCGCCATCGCCCATTCCACATGCAAATGGTTCGGCAGCGGAATATACACCGCGTCAATCGACGGGTCCGCCAGCAACGCCTCATAACGATCAAAAACCCGCCCAATGCCCAGCAACTTCGCCTTCTCCGGGTTCCGGCTCGCGATCGCCTCCAGCCGAGCCACTTCGCAACCCGCGAACGCCGGCAACACCTTCGTCGAAAAGAATTTAGAGGTGCTGAGTACGCCCCAGCGCAGATGAGAAGCCACCTGAAAACTTTATCGCTTTTCGCAATTCGCCTGCATCTCTTTCTTTATGCGTAACCTGGTCATCGTCTTGGGCGACCAACTCAACGACGACTCGGCTGCGTTTGACGGCTTTGACCGCAACAAAGACTCCGTCTGGATGGCCGAGGTAGCAGAAGAGTCGACCCACGTTTGGTCCCACAAAGCCCGCATCGCCCTCTTCCTCTCTGCCATGCGCCACTTTGAACAGCGGCTTACGCAGAAGGGCATCTGCGTTTCTTACCGCCGCCTCGACGATTTCTCCAACACCCACTCCCTCCGCAAAGAACTCGCCAAAGCTGTCGAACAGTTCCGCCCCGCCAAACTGATCCTCGTCGAACCCGGCGACCACCGAGTCCTCTCTGAACTCAAGCTCGCCGCCAAAAAAGCCGATATCCCCCTCGAAATCCGCCCCGACCGAACCTTTTTCTGTGCCACCGACGAATTCAATGCCTGGGCCTCCGGTCGCAAACAGCTCCGCATGGAGTTCTTCTATCGCGAAATGCGCCGCAAACACGGCGTCCTGCTCGAAGGCAAAGAACCCCTCGGCGGTCGCTGGAACTTCGACGCCGAAAATCGCGGGAGCCTTCCCAAAACCGGCCCCGGGCACCTCAAAGCCCCCCTCCAGTTCGAACGCGACCGCACCACCAAATTTGTCCTTGACCTCGTCGAATTTCGCTTCCCCCGCCACCCCGGCTCTCTCGAAAATTTCGACTGGCCCGTCACCTCCGAACAAGCTGAAGCCGCCCTCGCCGACTTCATTGAACACCGCCTCCCCCACTTCGGCCAGTACCAAGACGCCATGTGGACCGCCGAACCCTGGCTCTATCATTCGCGCCTCTCCGCCGCGATGAACCTGAAACTCCTCAACCCACGCCAAGTCGTCGCCGCCGCCGAAGCCGCCTACCACGCCGGCTCCGTCTCCCTCCCCCAAGCCGAGGGCTTCATCCGCCAAATCATCGGCTGGCGCGAATACGTCCGCGGCATCTACTGGCACTACATGCCTGACTATGTTGACCGCAACGAGATGGGCGCGACCAATCCCCTTCCCAAATGGTTCTGGACCGGCAAAACGGAGATGAACTGCCTCAAGCACACCCTCCGCCAGACCCTCGACTACGGCTACGCCCATCACATCCAGCGTCTC
>JANODS010001464.1:0-5743 GCA_031412835.1 Acidobacteriota bacterium
GGAGCCAGAATCTTTTTTGCATGATGCGACCGGAATTGTAGCAGAACGAGGGGTGGCGCTTTGCTAGACTGAGCGGGTTCGCTATGAATTTACTTCCATTTTTCCAGTGGCTCGAAGGGACGGCGGGGAGCGTCGCGATTCGCGAGTCGACGTTGTTGTACCCGATTATTGAGACGTCGCATGTGCTGACGCTGTGCCTGTTTCTGGGGATGATCGCGATGCTGGATCTGCGGCTGATGGGGGTGGGGTTGCGGGGGGTGCCGGTATCGGAAGTCGCCGGTAAGTTGTTGCCTTGGGCGCTGGCGGGGTTCGTGATGATGGCGATTAGCGGGATGCTGCTTTTTTATTCGGGGCCGGTGCGGGCGTCCGAGAACGTGTTCTTTCGGGTGAAGATGGTGATGATTTCGTTGACCGGGGTGAACGCGCTGCTGTTTCACTTTACGATCTATCGGCGGGTGGCGGAATGGGACGGCGACGCGACGCCTCCGTGGCGGGCACGGGTGGCGGGGTTCTGCTCGATGGTGCTGTGGTGTTTGGTGGTGATTTGCGGACGGATGCAGGCATACAACTGGTTCGATAAGGTGAAGGGTTGATGGAGCTGCTTCCGGTTTTTCAATGGTTCGAGGCGACCGCGATTGGAACGACGATCCGGGAGTCGTTGTGGATGTTCCCGATGATTCAGTGCGGGCACTTGCTGGCGCTGGCGATGTTGGGGGGGGCGGTGTTGGTGGTGGACCTGCGACTGCTGGGGCTGGGGCTGCGTTCGGTGACGGTGGCGGAGTTGGCGCAGGCGGTGCATCCTTGGCTGGTGGGTTCGCTCGTAACGATTATTGGGACGGGCGTTTTGATGTTTTTGTCGGAAGCGATGAAGTGTTTCTATAGTCCGCCGTATTGGTACAAGATGGGGCTGCTGGTGGTGGCGACGATTTTCGCGTTTACGGTTCGGCGGTGGGTGTTGGGGAGCGAGGTGGGGCGGGTGGGGGCTTGGCTGACGGCGGTGACTTCGATGGGGCTGTGGCTGGGGGTGGGGTTTGCGGGGCGTTGGATTGCGTTCTACTAAGTGGTATCGTTATTTGCGAATGCGAACTTTTTCCGTTGTGATGCTCTTAGTGGTGGGTCAGGCACTGGGACAGGTTCCTCGGTTGCCGAACGGGAAGCCGGATTTCAATGGGATTTGGCAGGCGCTGAGTTCCGCGCATTTCGACGTGGAACGGCACATGGCGCGGCATAGTTTGATGTTGCGGGACGGGCCGCATGGGCCTCTGCCGGCCGTGCCGGTGCTGCGACTGGGGGCGGTGGGCGCGGTGCCGGGAGGGATGGGGGTCGTCGAAGGCGGGACGATTCCGTATAAGCCTGAAGCGGCGAAGTTGCGGGATGAGAACCGGAAGAATTGGCTGGATCGGGATCCGGAGATCAAGTGCTATTTGCCGGGGATTCCGCGGGCGACTTACATGCCGTTTCCGTTTCAGATTGTGCAGAATCAGGCGCAGTTTTTCTTTGCGTATGAGTACGCGGGGGCGGTGCGGGACATCTATTTCAAAGACCCGGGGCCGGCGGAGACGGATTCGTGGATGGGGCAATCGGTGGGTAAGTGGGAGGGGGATACGCTGGTGGTGGAGGTGTCGGGCTTTAACGATCAGACTTGGTTTGACCGGGCGGGGACGCACCATAGCAGCGGGCTGAAGGTGGTGGAGCGGTATACGTACATGACACCGAACCATGTGCAGTACGAGGCGACGATGACGGACCCGGCAGTGTTCACGCGGCCCTGGAAAGTTTCGCTGCCGTTGTATCGGAGGATGGAGAAAGACGCGCGGCTGATGGATTTCAAGTGCGTGGAGTTTGTGGAAGAGTTGATGTTTGGCGAGCATCGGCGGAAGCCGTTGCCGAGGTGATTATGCACAAGCGGATAGCGATGATTCTGGCGATGGCGGCGACGGTTTGGGGGGCGGAGATTCCGCGGACTCCGGACGGCAAGCCTGACCTTTCGGGCACCTATGACATTGCAACGTTGACGCCGTTGACGCGTCCGGCGAGTTTGGGTGATCGGCAATCGTTGACCGACGCCGAGGCGAAAACGCTGGCCGATCAGGCGAAGGCGGTGGCGGCGGCGACGAACAAAGCGAGCGATCCGAACCGGAAAGCGCCACCAACGGGGGGTGACGGGTCCGAGGGTCCGGCGGGCAACGTGGGAGGCTACAATTCGCTGTGGGTGGATATTGGGGAAGGCGCGTTCAAGGTGGACGGGAAGTGGCGGACTTCGATCTTGATCGATCCGCCGAATGGGCGAATGCCGCCGGTAACGGCGGAGGCGCGAAAGCGCGGCGCGGAGCGGGCGAAGATGTCGCGACCGAATCGGGGGGATGCGTTTTGGATTACGGAGGGGATTTCGCCGGGGCCGTACGACGACCCGGAGATGCGGCCGACGGCGGAGCGGTGTTTGCTGTCGTTTGGTTCGGGCGGAGGGCCGCCGATGTTACCGGTGATGTATAACAACTTGAAGCAGTTAGTGCTGACGAAAGATACGCTGGTGATTGTGAACGAGATGGTGCATGACGCGCGGGTGGTGCGGATCAATGGGGAGCATGAGCCGCCGGAGATTCGGCGGTGGCTGGGGGATTCGATTGGGCGTTGGGAGGGGGATACGCTCGTCGTGGATACGACGAACTTCAACGACAACCCGGCGATTGGCGCGACGCGGAATTTGCATGTGGTGGAGCGGTTTCGGCGGATTGATGCCAAGTCGTTGCTGTATGGGTTTACGGTGGAGGATCCGACGGTTTGGACGAAGCCGTGGAGCGGGGAGATTTTGTGGCCGGCGACGGAGCAGCGGATTTTCGAGTATGCGTGCCACGAGGGGAACTACTCGTTTGGCGGGATTTTGAAGGGCGCGCGGTTGTTGGAGGCTGAGGCGGAAAAGAAGGTGAAACCATGATTTCGAAGACTAGAGT
Source organism: Acidobacteriota bacterium (assembly GCA_031412835.1). Classification (GTDB taxonomy): domain Bacteria; phylum Acidobacteriota; class Terriglobia; order Bryobacterales; family Bryobacteraceae. The sequence continues at coordinate 2,952 of JANODS010001464.1, forward strand.
TTGGTTGGGTATCGTCGCGGCTTGTGGGCTGGGACTGGTTTTTGTGCAGGTGCGGAGCGTGTATGCGCATCATGCGTTTGGGGCGGAGTTTGACCCGAACCGGCCGGTGTTACTGAAGGGCCCGGTGACGCGGGTGGAATGGATTAATCCGCATACGTGGATCCACTTGGAGACGACGAAGGCGGATGGGAAGAAAGAGATTTGGATGGTGGAAGGGGGGACGCCGAATAGCTTACTGCGACGGGGTTTGAAGCGGGATTCGATTCAGCCGGGGCAGGCGATTATTGTGGATGGGTATCAAGCAAAAGACCGGTCGAATCGGGCGAATGGTCGGGATATTACGCTGCCGGGGGGGCAGAAGTTTTTCATGGGTTCGTCGGGGACGGGGGCACCGTACGATGCACCGGGTAAGGAGGAGCGGAAGTAGGTTGACCGTCATCAATTTTAATCGCATTACGGTGGACCCGGGGCAGATGAATAGCCAGCCATGTATCCGCGGCATGCGGCTGAGCGTTCGCCGACATGTACCGCGCGCCAAGGTAATCGAGGCCCGTCTCAATACAGTTTCGCAACGCTCTAGCGCCTGGAATCGGATGGATAGCCGGATCGCTGCAAAGACGGTCGTTTGCGCAATGCGCTGGTACGGCAACGACGCCGGTGCAACTTCGCGGATGCCTACGCCGTTGATCGTTAGTTGGGCCTAACTGAGGGCCGACGGGAACAATTGCCCAATCCAGCACGTATTCAGCCACATGCGCACTTTTCTCGTATGCCTCTTCGGAGTCGCACTCGGCAAAACTTATGCTGCTCCGCAGGCCGAGACTTGGTACGGTTCGTTTCAATCGAATGACTATGGGGCGGGATGGAAATGGAACTGACGTTGGGAGGCCCCGGCAGTAAGAGAACCGTTCGTACACGGTTCACTCCGCAGGGGCACCTTGAGGAGCCAGCCGCAAGGGAAATGCGAACCAGTCAGAATCGGATCAGTTTTGTTGTGCACAGCAACGCAGCAGATCACCGCTTCGAAGGCACACGAAGGCGGGACACTTGGGAGGGAACGGTGCAGGGCCCCGCAACAACGGGGACCTGGAAGGTGACCCGCCTACATCCAAAGAAAGCCGGAAATCGTCTGTTGCCTGCGCCCTCGGGACCGAACACGATTGGTCGAATGGCTTTCGATTGGACGGACGACACCCGCCCGGAGTTGGAAACGCTGGATCCGCATGATCATCGACGAATAATGGTCCACTTGTTCTACCCGGCGCAACGACGGGACCAAGCGGAGACCACTTCCTACTTACCCGACGTCGACGAATTGCGCGGCGAGTGGAGCGAGCGGCAGATTGTAGCTACGTGCCTCGTCAAGACCCGCAATAGCGACCGGAAACAGGACTGCGCGGCTCGCGCAGGGGACTGTAAATTGCAGCAGTGGAGCCGTTGCATTGGTATTCTAAGGGCATGGTGAACGTAGCGCTATTGGAAACATTGGAACTGCTGACCCCCGGCGAGCAGAAGGCAATCCTTGCAGTTGCCGAGTTCCTAAAGAGCCGTCGCGAGGATGAGGCCAGCGCGCGAGTACTAACCGAAGCCTTGCTTGCGGAACTCCCTGCGGGTGGCCCCCGCTTCAATACACCCGACGAGGGCCTATCGCCTGCCCGGATGGCCGCCCGCCGCTTCATGCGCGAAAATCCCACTCTGATGCGCTTGCTGGCCCAATAGGCCGATGGTCAGTACCTACCTGACCCTCGACACGTCCTGGGCATCCATCAAGACTCGGTTGAAGCGTTTGGCGGCAGCCATGGTATCCGTGACCGGGATGGACTAGAAGCGGCAGTGATGCGACCTCAAAGTGGCTACTATCCCGACGCGATTTCCGAGGCCGCCGCGCTGTGGGAATCGTTGTCGTAGAACCATCCGTTTGTCGACGGCAACAAGCGGACCGCAATTGCATCCATGGCGGCGCACCTCGCAATTAACGGTCTTTCGCTCCAGGTGGAAGAGTTGGCGGCATACAGCTTCGTGATGGATTTGTATACCTCAGGACGGTTCCGGATGTCGGATCTGGAAGCGTGGCTACGTTCCGGCGTGGTCACTGAGAGTTTGGGCCGCTAAGATTTCTTCGTTCGTTCGCGGAGCATCCCCAAGATACTGCTTGTTTGATGGCAATTGAGGTTTGCCTGCGCGATAGAACCCGTGAAGTCGCGCAGTGTAGAGCTTAGTGGTATCCGTCGCGCCGCCGGTACCAGAGGCCCGGCATCCCGCGCCAGATGATTTGCAACGTGACACCAGTGGCTCCGAAGGGATCGGACTCGCGGAAGCTTTTCCCCGATCAGAATAGCGGGTTTCGACGAGAACTTCCGCACCGCCGAGTTTTCGAATGTGATAGCGAACTCGGCACAGGCTGGCCGGTCAATGTGTTGGAAGATATCTTCGCGGGGCCGGTACAGATGGGCGAACGGCCGTCGTCGAGGCGGGCGCTTTGGTCAATTCTGCCAGCGAACGGACTCTTCCTACTTCGGCCCCGGATACTTAAGGCAGGGTAAAAATGAAGACGGTGGGGGCACCGGCGTGGCCTCCCCACCAGAAGGCGGAGGGGCGGCCGGACATGACGGCGACGTATTGCTTGCCGGCTATCTCGTAGGAGATGACGCCTCCGCCGATGGGGCCTCCGGTCTGGAAACGGTGGAGGACTTTTCCGTTTTGAGCGTCCAGGGCTAGAAAGTGGCCGGTGAGTTCGCCGGCGAAGACGAGGCCGCCGGCGGTGGTGGTGACGGCGGCGACGACGGGTTGGG
>JANODS010001465.1:0-3082 GCA_031412835.1 Acidobacteriota bacterium
GCGTGTTCTCCTCACGTTCCGCGCCTTGCACACCACTAGCGGCACATCGAAAAACACCGCCTCGCACTCGGCCCCCAGTTCGTTGGCGATCTTTACCCAAATGCGCCGCTCCCGCTTGCTCAGGTTCGTCGCGTCAATATACGTCGTCGCCGCCCCCAACCGCAGCCGCAGCCGTAACAGTTGTCGCATCAGCCCGAACACCTCAGCGTGAATCGTCTGGTCCGCCTCGTCGTCGCGCAGCAACTTTCGCATCGCGTCGGACGACAACGCACCCCCGCTCTGCTTCGCCAACCAAGTCGACTTGCCCGACGCCGGCAAGCCGACCAACACCACAACACGCTGCTTAGACGAGGACATACCGCTGCGCCGCCTGTAACCGCTGCGCAATGTCTTGCCGCAAAGCGATCACGTTGATCGGGTCATGCTTGGCCAGCCGCCGCAACGCCGAAAGCTGAATTCGCAGCTCGTCCCCCTCCGCACACGCCGCCAGAACCGTCCGCGCATGGCCCTCAATCTTCTCCATTGCGCCCTGCAAAAATACCGCCGTCATCTTCGGTGCCACGTTGTGCTTCTGACTCCGCAACTGCACAGACTCCATCGCAAACGCCTGCATCGTGATGTCGCACAGCGCCGCCAGAATCTCCTGCTGGCTGTCAAGCTCAGCCAGAAATCGTTGATACGCCACGCCTAGGCAAAGCAGCGCCACCTTCTTCGCGCTCTTGACGAGATCCGTCGGCCCCGCGCTCAAGCTGGGCCCGGCCAACAGTTCACCCTGCAACTTTTTCACGGCGGCCACCAACGGCAACTGGCCCCGCTGCGCCCGCTTCAAAATCATGCCGGTCGCCAGCATCCGGTTGATTTCGTTCGTGCCCTCAAAGATCCGGTTGATCCGCGAATCGCGATAAGCTCGCTCGACCAGATAGTCCTGATGATAGCCGTAGCCGCCGTGAATCTGCACGCCCTCATCGACCACGTAGTCCAGCGCCTCGCTCGCGAACACCTTGATGTAGGAACACTCCGCCGCGAACTCTTCCACCGCCTTCAGTTTCACCGCCGCCGCGTCCGCCTGCGCCCAACTCCACCCCGTCAGCTTCTCCTGAATCATGCCCGTCACGCGATAGCTCATCGTCTCCGACGCGTACGCCTGAATCGCCATCTCGGCCAACTTCGCCTGAATCATGCCGAACTGTCCAATCTGCTTCCCGAAAGCCATCCGTTCCTTGGCATACTTCAAACAAAGCGAAAGCACGTTCTTCATCCCGCCCACCGCGAACGGACCGAGCTTCAGTCTGCCCAGATTTAAGATATTGAACGCGATAATGTGCCCCCGGCCCACTTCGCCCAGGACGTTTTCCACCGGCACTTTTACGTTGTCGAGAAACACGGGCGTCGTCGAACTGCCCTTGATGCCCATTTTTTTCTCTTCCGCCCCGGCCGAAACCCCCGGCGTCGAACGCTCAACCAGAAACGCCGTGAACTTCTCGCCGCCGACCTTCGCGAACACCGTATAAAGGTCCGCCGCGCCGCCGTTGGTGATCCACATCTTCTGACCGTTCAGCGTATAGTAAGTCCCGTCTTCCGACAGATCGGCTCGTGTCTTCGCCGCCAACGCGTCGGAACCAGCCTGCGGTTCGCTCAAACAATAAGCGCCAATCAGCTCGGCCGACGCCAGCTTCGTCAGGTACTTTTCCTTCTGTGCGGCAGTGCCGTACAGCAACACCGGCAACGTGCCAATGCCGCTATGCGCCCCGTGCCAACCGGCGTACGAACCGTCCTTGGCAATCCCCTCGGCCACGATCATTGCCGAGGTCAGGTCCATCTCCATGCCGCCGTAAATCTCCGGCACCAGCACCGCGGTCAACCCCAGTTCGGCTGATTTCCGCAGCACCCGCACCGCCACACCCGGCTCCTGATGCTGAATCGCTTCCAGGTTCGGTTCAATCTCTTTGGCCGAGAACTCCTCGGTCGCTTTGGCAATCGCTCGATGTTCCTCGGTGAAATCTTCCGGGGTAAACACCTGCGCCGCCGTCTGGTCTTCTACTAAAAATCCGCCGCCTTGCATCGCTATCCCATCCTTTCGAAAATTCCGGCCGCGCCTTGTCCGCCGCCGATACACATCGTCACCATGCCATACCGATGATTGCCGCGCTCCATTTCGCGCAGAATCGTCGCCGTTAATTTCGCGCCGGTGCATCCCAACGGATGCCCCAACGCCAGCGCACCGCCGTTCCGGTTCACTCGCGCCGGGTCCAGGCCCGCCTCCCGAATCACCGCCATCGCCTGCACCGCAAACGCCTCGTTCAACTCGATCACGCCAATCTGGTCCAGCGTCAAACCCGCCAGCCGCAACGCCTTCGGAATCGCCACCACCGGGCCAATGCCCATCACCTCCGGCCCCACGCCACCCACCGCAAAGCTCACAAACCGAGCCCTCGGCTTCAGCCCCAAAGCTTGCGCCCGCTCTGCCGACATCACGAGCGCCGCCGCGGCACCGTCCGAAGTCTGCGACGAGTTGCCCGCCGTCACCGTGCCCTTCACGTGGAACGCCGGCTTCAGCTTCGCCAATGCTTCGAGCGACGTATCCGCCCGCGGCCCTTCGTCTTTGCGGAACGAACCCACCGGAATCAGCTCATCGTCAAACTTGCCCTGCTCCTGCGCCGCAATCGCTTTCTGGTGGCTAGCGAACGCAAACGCATCCTGCTCCTCCCGGCTGATCCCGTAGCGTCGTTGCAAGTTCTCCGCCGTCAAACCCATATTGATGTAGGCCTCCGGCCGATGCTCGACCAGATACGGGTTCGGCGCAATTCGCACCATCGCCATCGGCAGCATGCTCATGCTCTCCGTGCCGCCCCCGATCAGCGTCTCAGCCATCCCGGCCCGAAACCGCTCCGCGGCCATCGCAATCGATTGCAAGCCCGAAGCGCAGAAGCGGTTAATGGACACCCCGCAAACGGTGTCCGGCAGCCCCGCCCGCAGCCCCGCAATGCGGGCCACGTTCATGCCGCTTTCGGCCTCGGGCGTCGCACAGCCCAGAATCACATCCTCAATATCTTCCGGCGCCAAGCCCGGATAACGGGCCAGC
>JANODS010001466.1:0-3431 GCA_031412835.1 Acidobacteriota bacterium
CCGTGGCCTCCGGCGGTCCACTCGGCTTTGAAGCGCAGGCCGTCAAACCCAGCGTCGATGCCGTGGGCGAGTTCCGCGTCGTCACCAACAACCTCTCGGCCGAATACGGCAACCGCATGGGCGGCCAAGTCTTCGTCAATATCAAGAGCGGCACGAACCAGGTCCACGGCACGGCCTTCGAGTTCCTCCGCAACTCCGCCATGGACGGCACCAACTTCTTCGCCAACCGCAGCGGAGCCATCAAGCCCACCTACAAGCAGAACCAGTTCGGCGGTACTGTCGGCGGCCCCATCATCAAGGACAAAACTTTTTACTTCGGCAGCTTCGAAGGCACCCGGACCCGCATCGGCCGCAGCTTCAACCCCACCGTCCCCACCCTCGAAACCCGCACCGGCGACTTCAACCGCATCCGCCCCGTCTTCGACCCCGCCACCACCGTCGGCAACGCCGCCAGCTTCAGCCGCCAACCCTTCCCTGGCAACATCGTCCCCGCCAACCGCTGGGACCCTCTCGCCGCCAAGCTCATCAACCTCTATCCCCTCCCGACGGATAACTCGAAAGTCGCCAATAACTACTTCTTCGCCCCTAACGAATCGAACGACGTCAACACCTACGACTTTAAAGGCGACCACAACATCAGCGACCGCAGCCGCTTCTCCGCCCGTTACTCCCGCCGCGATCGCGACCGCTACGAACCCGGCCCCCTTCCCCTCCCCGCCGACGGAGGCCTGGCCACCACCACCAACCTCGTCAGCCACTCCATCGCCGCCACCCACTCCCAGACCATCGGCACGACGGCCACCAACGAATTCCGCTTCGGCTGGACCCGCACCCTCAGCCGCTTCGACGTCCCCTATGACAAGCCCCTGTTCGAAGAGTTCGGCATCAAGGGCATCCCCAAGGTCGGCCAGGTGAGTTCAAACAATCGCGGCAACAGCCGCTTCTCTCCCGCCGGCTACGCCGAACTCGGCACGCGCAGCTTCTGGCCCAACATCAACAATCTCGATCTGTTCCAGTTCACCGATACCGTCTATAAGATTATCGGCAAACACAACGTCCGCCTCGGCGGCGAGTTCCGCCGACAGAACATCTCCCGTCTGGCCTCCCGCTTCGCCCGCGGCCAGTTCGCTTTCAACCGCGAGTTCACCGCCAACCCCGCCAACCGGGGAGGCACCGGCGACGGCCTCGCCGAGTTCATGCTCGGCCTCGCCGCCGGCGGCACCATCGGCAACGAAAACGGCGAAGACCTATGGTCCAACACAGTGGCCGGCTATCTCCAGGACGACTGGAAGATCACCCCCAAACTGACGCTGAACCTCGGCGTCCGCTACGACATCTTCTACGCCCCCACGTTCGTCAATGACAACGTCACCAACTTCAAACTCGATCTGACCTCCACCGGCCCCAACGCCCGCCTCCAACAATCCCGCCTCGGCATCGGCAACTGCGGCTGCTCCAACGACAAGAACAACTTCGCCCCCCGCCTCGGCCTCGCCTACCGCGCGACTCCAAAGACCGTCTTCCGCGCCGGCTTCGGCGTCATTTACGCGCAAGCCGACGGCATCCAGACCCAATGGGCCCGCGGCCAGAACCAGGCCCCCGACTTCGTCGAAATCGGCTTCGGCACCCTCGATCGCATCACCCCGCGGCTGATCCTCAAGGACGGTTTCCCGGCCGTTCAACTGCCGGCCACCGCCGTCCCCGGCCCGGCCCTGGTTGGTGTCGAAGCCTCGCAAGCCTTCCTCCCCACCCAGTATTCGCAGCAGTGGTTTACCGACATCCAACGCGAACTGCCCTTTGATACCCTGCTCACTCTCGGCTACAGCGGCAACGGCACCCGCCAGATGATCGGCTCGGTCGATTTCAATCTTCCGTTCGATATTGCCCCCGGCCCCACCCCGGTCCCCTCGCGACGTCTGCTGCCGTTCTACAACAGCATCAACCGCCAGCTTCCCGTTGGCGCTCTCAGCTACAACGCGATGACCTTCAAGCTCGAAAAACGCTTCTCGAAAGGACTGACGTTTCTATCGGCCTACACCTGGTCAAAGACCATCGACAACGTCGATGAGACCCTGAACAACAACGGCGGTGGAGCCGGTATCAAGCCCTGGGATCGCAATCTCAACCGCGGCCGCTCCCTCACCGACGTCCGCCACAACTACGTCTTCAGTTCCAACTACGAACTGCCGATTTTCAAGGGCAACCGCTTCCTCGGCGGCTGGCAGGTCGGCGGCATCCTCAGCCTCCGCAGCGGCCTCCCCTTCACCGTCGGCACCTCGGGCGGCATCACCAACGCCGGCGGCGCTGATCGGCCCAACCGCATCGGCTCCGGTATCGCCGCCAACCCCACCATCGACCGCTGGTTCAACATCTCGGACTTCGCCATTCAGCCCAACTTCACCTACGGCAACTCCGGCCGCAACATCCTCAGCGGCCCCTGGCTCCGCAATATCGATTTCTCGCTGGCGAAGACGTTCGGCATCACGGACCGCTTCCGCCTCCAGTTCCGCGCTGAAGCCTTCAACGCGACCAATACCGCAAACTTCGGCCTCCCCGCGGCCAATATCTCCAACCCCCAAAACGTCGGCACCATCAATAGCGCCGAGGAACCCCGGCGCGTTCAAATGGGCCTGAAGCTGCTGTTCTAGAACGAATTGTAATCCAGGCGAAGGTCACCCATCATTTCGCACATCCCTTCGCGCAAATGTTCGAAAGTGCGCATCTCCGCGGTGCGTTCCACGTCGAACCCAGCGCTCCGGAACATCGCTTCGCTCGCCTTGTCATAGACGCGCAACCGGCTCGGCAAATGGCCAACTTTTTCCACCGCCCCTACGAGCGCCGCCCACAAACCTGCCAACACCGGGACCGTGGCTTGGCCCAGCGAGTGGTGCAACGCCCTACCATCTTGCGCATCTACCACTAAGCACAGTCGCGGGATCCACTTGCGCTCATTACCCTTACCGATTGGTGCCATCGGGTGAAAGTATCCCAACTCCCACGTCCCCCGTCGCTTCATCCCCTTTTTCGGCCAGTCCGACGGCGGCGTCCACCCGTCCAGGTCCTCGGGCAGCGCCACGGTTTCGAGCGGAACCTGTTCCACCCGCACCAAGCCGTCCGACCCAAATCGGAGCCAAGGACACGACTCAGGAAAGGGCCAAAAGCGCACCGGATCAATTCCCGCCGACTGTTCCAGGAAGCCAGCAAAGACCTCTAACGCTTTCGCCAGCACCAAACCCTCGTAGTTGTTCACGTGCCAATCCTGAAATCCCGGGCGCGCCGAAGAAAACTCCGGCACCATGTCCGCCTTACCCTTCGGCAAACCCAATACGTGCAGCATCTTCAAATCAGCCCGCCGCAAATCCCCCCGGGACGTGAATCGCAGGCGCAAAAAGTTTTGCTCCACCAGCATCTCCCCCGCCCATCGGTACTCC
>JANODS010001467.1:0-7468 GCA_031412835.1 Acidobacteriota bacterium
TTTTCGAGGGCTTGGGTAGGGCTGAGGCCGCGTTGTTTCTGGGTGTCGTCGTTCTCCTTTTTGGTTTCGGAGAGATGGATGAGGAGGGGGGCTCCGTATTTTTTGGCGAGGGCGCGAGAGGCTTGGAGGGTTGCGTCGGAGTTCGTGTAGATGGCGTGGGGGGCGACGGCCGCGGTGATGAGCGAATCGCCGGCGAACTGTTTGAGGAAGGCTTCGGTGCGGATGAGGGCGTCGGCGGGGGATTTGGCGTCGGGGACGGGGAAGCCGATGATGGTTTGGCCGAGGACGGCGCGCATGCCGGCTTTGCGGGTTGCTTCGGCGATTACTTCTTCGAAGTAATACATGTCGGTATAAGTCGTAGTGCCGGAGAGTAACATTTCGAGAACGGCGAGGTTAGTGCCGGCGCGGACGAAATCGGGAGTTACGTTTTTGGCTTCGGCGGGGAAGATATAGCGTTCGAGCCAGTCCTGGAGGCGGAGGTCGTCGGCGATGCCGCGGAAGAGGGTCATGGGGGCGTGGGTGTGGGTGTTAATGAGGCCGGGGGTGAGGATGGAGTCGGGGCGGGAGAGGCGGAGTTTGGCTTGGAACTGGCGGTCGATTTCGACGGCGGGGCCGACGGCGACGATACGGTCTTTGAAGATTGCGACGGCCCCGTTTTCGATGACGCGGCGGGCGGCGTCCATGGTGACGACGTAGCGGGCGGTGATGATGAGGTCGGCGGGGGCGGCTGGGAGCGAGAGGGCGAGGAGGAGGCTAGCGAAAAAACGAATCATTGAAGGACTCCGGGAGCAGTTCGGCGATGGTGTAGGATTTCGAGAGGCCGGCGAGGTTGACGAGGGTGATGGTGGCGGCGGGAGCGAATTCGGAGAGAATTTGGCGGCAGGCACCGCAGGGGGGAGTGAGGGTGGGGGTGTCGGCGGCGATGACGATGCGGGTGAACGTTCCGGGAGGAACTCCATCGGAGATGGCTTTGAAGACGGCTAGGCGTTCGGCGCAGATGGTGAGGCCGTAGGTGGAGTTTTCGACGTTGCAGCCGGTGTAGATGGCGCCGGTGGAGGTTTCGAGGGCGGCGCCGACGCGGAAGTTGGAGTAGGGCGCGTGGGCGTTTTCGCGGGCGGCGATGGCGAGTTGGGCCAGGTTAGGCATGCAATTGCGGGATGACGGCGCGGAGGAGGGATTTGAAGCGATCGGCTTGTTGGCGGCCGGTTTCGAGGACCTCTTCGTGGTTGAGTTCCTGGTTGAGCATGCCGGCGGCCATGTTGGTGACGCAGGAGAAGGCGAGGACCTTCATGCGCATGTGGGCGGCGACGATGACTTCGGCGACGGTGGACATGCCGACGAGGTCGGCGCCGATGGTGCGGAGGTAGCGGATTTCGGCGGGGGTTTCGTAGCTGGGGCCGAGGAGGCCGGCGTAGACTCCGGTGGGCATGGGGAAGCCGAGTTGTTGGGCGGTGGCGAGGGCGAGGGCTTGGTAGGAGGGGGTGTAGGCGAAGGTCATGCCGGGGAAGCGGGGGCCCCAGACGTCGTTGTTGGGCCCGGAGAGGGGGTTCGAGCCTTGGAGGTTGAGGTGGTCGGTGATGAGGACTAAGTCGCCGGGTTGGTAGGTGGCGTTGATGCCGCCGGCGGCGTTGGTGAGGATGAGGGAGGGGACGCCGAGGGCGCCGAGCACGCGCGTCGAGAAGGTGGACTGAGCGGGGGTGTAGCCTTCGTAGAGGTGGGCGCGACCGGCGAGGACGGCGACACAGCGCCCGGCGATGCGGCCGACGACGAGTTTGCCAGCGTGGCCGACGGCGGTGGAGGCGGGCCAGTGGGGGATCTCGGAATAGGGGATGACGGTGGGATTTTCCACTTCGTCAGCGAACGAGCCCAGGCCGCTGCCGAGGACGACGCCGATTTCGGGAAGGATGGGGAGTTTGAGCTTGAGTTCGGTGACAGCGGCTTCGACCATCATGTGAGGAGACCGGCGATGCAGGCGGACATGAAATTGGCGAGGGTGCCGGCGGCGACGGCGCGGAGGCCGAGGCGGGCGAGATCAGACTTGCGGGAGGGGACGAGGGCGCCGATGCCGCCGACCTGGATGGCGATGGAGGAGATATTGGCGAAGCCGCAGAGGGCGTAGGTGGCGATGACCTTGGAGCGGGGATCGAGAATGATGCCCTGCTCGGGGAGTTTGCCGAGGTCGATGAAGGCGACGAATTCGTTGAGGACGAGGCGCGTGCCGAGGAGTTGGCCGACGTGGGGGGCGTCCTGCCAAGTGACGCCGAGGAGGTAGGCGACGGGGGCGAAGATCCAGCCGAAGAGCTGCTGCATGGTGGCGGGGAACCAGGGGAGAAGGGTATGAACCCAGCCGAAGCCGCCGTTGACGAGGGCGATCAGAGAGACGAAGGCGATGAGCATTGCACCGATGTTGAGGGCGAGTTGGAGGCCGTCACCGGCACCGCGGGCGGCGGCGTCGATGACGTTGACGCCGGGTTTTTCGATTTCGATTTTGATGCCGCCGAGGGTTTCGGGTTCTTCCGTTTCGGGGATGAACATCTTGGCGAGCATGATGGTGGCGGGGGCGGTCATGATGACTGCGGTGAGGAGGTGGCCGATTTCGACCTTAGCGAAGAGGACATAGGCGGCCATGACGGCACCGGAGACGTGGGCCATGCCGGAGGTCATGATGGTGAAGAGTTCGCTTTGGGTGAGGCCGACGAGGAAGGGGCGGATGGTGAGGGGGGCTTCAGTTTGGCCCATGAAGATGCTGGCGGCGACGCAGGTGGATTCGGCCCCGCTGGCGCCCATGACGCGGCGCATGACGAGGGCCATGCCTTTGATGATGACCTGCATGACGCCGAGGTAATAGAGGACGCCGAAGAGCGCGGCGATGAAGATGACGATGGGGAGGACTTGGAAGGCGAAGAGAACGCCGAAGGGGCCGGTGGATTTGCCGAGGGGGCCGAAGAGGAAGCTGGAGCCTTCCTCGGCGTAGCGGAGGAGGGCTTCGACGGCGCGGCTAGCGGTTTCGAAGGCTCCGCGGAGGGGAGTTTTGAGAACGAGGAGGGCGAAGAGGAGTTGGAGGCCGAGGCCCCAGGCGAGGAGCTGGGGGCGGATCGCTCGACGGTTTGTCGAGAAGAACCAGGCCACCGCGAGGATGACGACCAGTCCGACGGCCCCCATGGCTTTTAGCTGACGACTTCGAGGATGATTTCGCGTTCTTCGGGTGCCGAGTTGGAGATGCGGAAGGCATCTTCGACCAGATCGGCGGCTTCTTCGACGTTGGCTTCGTCGCGGTAGTAGAGGCGGCAGAGGATGGTGCCGGGATCGATTTTCTGCCCGACTTTGACTTCGAGGATGACGCCGACGGCGTGATCGATCTGGTCGTCTTTGGTGGCGCGACCGGCCCCGATGAGGCTGGCGGCCGCGCCGATGACTTGGGCATCGACGGCGGAGACGTAGCCGCCGCGGGTGGTGACGATGTCCCGAGCGCCGGTGGCGTTGGGGAGGAGTTCAAACTTATCGAGAACGGTGGGGTCACCGCCTTGGGCTTTGATGACTTCCTTGAGCTTCTTGTAGGCGGAACCGTCGACGAGTTTGCGCTGCGCGATCTCGCGGGCATCTTCGATGGTGGGAACGATTTTGCCGAGGTGGATCATGCGGGCGGCGATTTCGATCGACAGGCGGGTGAGATCGATGGGGCCGGCATTTTGGAGGGTCTGGGAGACCTCCATGATTTCGAGGGCGTTGCCGATGGCGTAGCCGAGCGGCTGGTTCATGTCGGTGATGAGGGCCTGGACACGTTTGCCGTTGCGACGGCCGATGGCGACCATAAGTTGGGCAAGGCGACGGGCGTCGACCTGCTTCTTCATAAATGCGCCGGTGCCGACTTTGACATCGAGGATGAGGGCGTCGAGACCGACGGCCAACTTCTTCGACATGATGGAGCTGGCGATGAGCGGGATGGACTCGACGGTGCCGGAGGCATCGCGGAGGGCGTAGAGGAGGCCGTCGGCCGGGGCGATTTGGGGAGTTTGGCCGACGAAGGCGAGCTTGAGCTTGGCGACTTGGGCTTTGAACTCTTCGATCGTGAGATTGGTACGGAAGCCGGGGATGGATTCGAGTTTATCGAGGGTTCCACCGGTGTGGCCGAGCGCGCGACCGGAGATCATGGGCACGGTGACGCCGGCGGCATCGGCGATGGGGGCGGCGATGAGGCTGGTTTTGTCACCGACGCCGCCGGTGGAGTGTTTGTCCACTTTCAGGCCCGGAATGTCAGAAAAATCGACGCGTTCACCGCTGTTGAGCAGCAGTTCGGTCATGACGCCGACTTCCTTCTCGGTCATGCCGGAGTAGAAGGTGGCCATGAGGAACGCGGACATTTGATAGTCCGGGATTTCTCCGCGCGTATACCCTTCTACGAGGTAGGCGAGCTCTTCGGCTGAGAGTTCTTCGCCGTCTCTTTTACGGGTGATTAGGTCGACGGTACGCATGTTAGATCCCCAGCGTAACACGTTAATTCGTTGAAAGTAAAACGCTAGACGCAACAAAAGGGGGGCAACGGCGAAACTGTTGGATGGATTCGGACAGGATGAGTCGAGGGGCGGTTGAGGTGCCGAAACTAGTTGAGCCGGGGAGGGTTCGATTTACGAGAGAGACAATTAAGGAGAACGAACATGTTCAGAATGATGGCGACCCTGATGTTGACGGTAGGGCTGTTTATGGCCGTGCCGGAAGAGATGATGGCCAAGAGGCGGGTGGTGGTGGCGCAGCGGACCCGGGTGGTGGTTCGACCGGGGCACCCGATTGGACGGGTGGCGACGAGGACGGTGATTGTGAGGCCGGCGCGGCGGGTGGTGGCGATTCGCGGGCCGGTGATTTTTCTGCCGCCCGTGGCGTGGGGGATGAGGGCGGTGACGTTGCCGGGGCGGGACCGGTTGGCGTGGGAAGACAGCGAGACGATTCGGCGGAACGAGGATTGGGTGGATTTCGACCTGGGCGTAGACGGGCGCGGGGACTCGCTCTATCTGCGGATTGACGGGCAAGCGCGTTTGGACTTTGCAGAGGTAACGTTCGACAACGGTCAGGTACAGGTAGTGGATTTCAATGAACGGGTGCAGGACGGTGGGACTTTCCAGTTGCTCGATTTTGCGGACGGGCGGAGGGTTCAGTCCGTACGGATGGTGGCTAAGGCGGTGACGAAAGAGGCGAAGTTGACTTTGTACTTGCGGAAGTAGGGGGTTGCTGGCTATTTGGCCCGCAAGTCCTTGGCCGGTTTTTGTTCGTCGGCACCGCCGAGGTCGACCCAGCCGCCGGCGGCCTTCAGCATGGTGTGGAGGTGGGCGAGGCAGCGGGCGTCGTAATGAAGAATTGTCTTGGCGACGGTACAGACGAGGATTTTGACGCCGTCTTTTTCGTCGGAGTGCATGGTGAACTCTGACGTTCCGGGGGGCGTTTGCAAGGGGAGCGGGTTTTGTTTGGAGCGGTCGAAGGAGGCCATACTCGACCAGCGTAGTTCCGTCTCGCCTGCATTGCAATCGCTCTGGATGGATTCACGAATCTGCTATCGGGTTGTCATAACTCACAAACACTGGCTTGATAGGGTCTGGCATATGACCAGACGTGATCTTTTTACCGCGGGCGGGGTGGCTTTGGCTGCTTCGACTGCCGCGCAGTTGGGAGCCCAGCGCCGCGTGCAATGGCGGACGCTTGACGGAAAGCAGCCTTTGGTTTTGGGCCACCGGGGCGCTTGCGGGTATCTGCCGGAACATACGATTGAATCGTATCGCCGGGCGATTGAATTGGGAGCCGATTTTGTGGAACCGGACTTGGTTACGACCAAGGACGGGCATTTGATTGCGCGCCATGAGCCGATGATTGATGACACGACGGACGTGAAGTCGCGGCCGGAGTTTGCGTCGAAGAAGACGACGAAGACGCTCGACGGGATCAAGACGACTGGTTTCTTCGCGAGCGACTTTACGCTGGCCGAAATCAAGACTTTGCGGGCGATTCAGCCGCGGGCGGGACGTCCGCAGCAGTTCAACGGACAGTTTCAGATTCCGACGCTGCAAGAGATTATCGAGATGGTGCAGGGCGAGAACTCGCGGAGGGCGCGGGTGGTAGGGATCTATCCGGAGACGAAGCATCCTTCGTTCCACGCGGCGCTGGGTTTACCGCAGGAAGAACCGTTGCTGGCGATTCTGGAGCGCTATGGATGGAACCATCGGCGGGCACCGGTCTTTATCCAGTCCTTCGAGACCGGTAACTTGAAGTATCTGCGAACGCGGACGACGGTGAAGTTAGTGCAACTGCTGGACGCGGACGATGTGGGTCCGGACGGGAAATTGACGTTTGCGGCCCCTTACGATAAGCCCTATAACCACGTGATTACGGGGGATGCGCGGGGATTTGGGGATTTGGTGACGAAGGCGAACTTGGCGGAGATTGCGACCTATGCGGATGGAATTGGGCCTTGGAAGCCATACATCGCGAGCTTCGCGGGGGCGGGTACGACGCCGTTACCAACTACGCTGGTGGCGGACGCGCACGCGGCGGGCCTGCTGGTTCATGCGTACACGTTCCGGAATGACTCGCTCGCGGCTCAATACGCCGGGAGCGCGAAGGCCGAATACGACCAGTTTTTCTTATATGGCGTAGACGGGGTGTTCACGGACTTCTCGGATACGGCGTTTGCGGCGCGGGAAGCGTTGGCGCTGGTTCTGCCGTAGGCCGCTGAGACGCAGAAAGGGGGAAGCCGCGAGCGGCTTCCCCCTTTTTCTGCGTTTGCGTTGCGGTTTAGAAGGTCAGGCGGAGGCCGAACCGGAAGCGACGTTCAGAACCGTCGGCGGTGCTGGTGATCGCCATGAAGTTGTTCGCGTTGTTGACTGCGCCGGTGGCCGCGTTGATGGCCATGACGCTGACGTTTGCCGCAGGGTTGCCGAAGCGGGGGGTGTTGGTGAAGTTAAAGGATTCCGCTTTGAACTGGAGCACAAAGCGTTCGGTAAGTTGGAAGTCCTTGAACATGGCTAAGTCGGCTTTTTGGAAGCCGGGTCCGTAAAGCGCGTTGCGGCCCATGGTGCCAAACCGGAAGGTGCCGGCGGGGCGCTGGAAGTTCGGGTCGCGGAAGGAGTTGACGGAGTAGAACTGCGCTCCGGGACCGAACTGATTGAGCTTGACGACATCCGCGATCTGATCGGCGGTCTGGTTGGAGCCGGGTGCGTTGAGAGAGGCACCGTCGGCGCCGACGGTGAATGGAGTACCGTCGTAGGCGGAGTAGATGCCATTGATGCGCCAGCCGCCGGCGATCCGGTCGGCGATGCCTTTGAGGGCCATCGGACGGCCCTTGCCCCAGGGGAGTTCATAGACCCAGCTCATGACTAACATGCGGGGACGGTTGTAGCCGGCCACCGCGCGGTTGCGACCGATGGCGCTTTCGAGGTTGGTGAGCGGGAGAGCGGCCCAGCCGTCGTCGTCGGCCATGTTGATG